>DIUQ01000016.1 GCA_002422375.1 bacterium UBA6154 | reverse complement strand
TTGCGCCTCTCATGCAACTGCTCCACCCTTCCGGCACAGCTCCTTGATCGGCATCCCCGCACTGGCCTCTTTCAGAAAACCAATGATCTGTTCTTCGCTGTATCTGCTCTTCTTCATGTCCGTCATTCTCCATAATTTGACGGACTTCTCTACTTTAGATTGGTAGGGCTAAAGGGGGCAGGTCATGCCTGCTGTTTCACCTCACTTAATGACTGAGGAAGAAATCGAGTACCACATTCAAGCCCTTAAAGATGATCTTGACGCGGTTGGTAAGAATGCCAAGTCCGTTCTACGTAAGGCAATTGAGGGGGCTCGCTGTTACAAATCAAACTGAGACACTACCCCAGTTTGCGTTTCGTTGCTACTGGGAAGTATCTCCAGTAAGATACCAGCTATGCAAAACATGTTAGGGCGTGTTCTCAGTTGGCTAAAACTTGAGATACCATACGCAAACAAGGTGAAAAAATCGTTCCCGTTCAATGGGATAGCGATGGGCTGTTCACAGCGGTTGAAAATTATGGTCATATCCTGACTTTTGGGCGGAGTCAGAATGGACCGAAAGATGTTGCGTGACGACCAGTGGGAGCTTATTGAGCGACTCCTGCCGTGCAAGGCCAGTGATCGTGGTGTTACGGCCAAGGACAATCGGCGGTTTGTTGAAGCTGTCCTCTGGGTCATGCGGACAAGCAGTTCTTGGCATAACCTGCCGGCCGAGTTCGGGCATTGGCATCGGACGTATGTGCGTTTCTCCCGTTGGCGCGAGGAGGGTGTATTCGAGCGCGTTGTCCAAGCAATGCGTAGTGACGCTGATATGGAGCACCTGTTCATTGATTTGACCATCGTGCGTGCCCACCAGCATTACACCTCGTTCCAATCAACTTACCCAGCGCAGCTTGGATCACCATCTCTACCGAGACCGCAACCTGATCGAACGCTTCTTCGCTCGCCTCAAGTACTTCCGGCGTATCGCCACACACTGCGACAAACTGGCATCGTCCTTCCTGTCGCTCGTTCATCTGGCATGTGTCTTCATCTGGTTGGCTTAACTTAATTGAGAACACACCCTAGCATTTCTCCAACTACCCCCCCCTGAGAGGAGATTTACCATGAATGCCCCTTTATCTACCGATGCACTCAAGCAAGACAAACTGCGCCAGTTACTCAGCGATCTGGAAAATCGAGTCATTGTCAATGGCCCGGGGGATATTGTCCTCGGCGCCCGCAACATCTACACCGACCTGGCGCTGTTCGAGCTGGAGCTGGAACACATGATCGAAGGTGACTGGGTCTATGCGCTGCATGAGAGCCAAATCCCCAACGCCAACGACTACTTCACCATCAACGTCGGCCGGCAACCCGTCGTCCTCACCCGCGACGCAGACGGCAAGATTCACGGCTTTCTCAATGCCTGTGCCCATCGCGGCGCCAAAGTGGTACGCCATACCAAAGGCAACCAGAAAGTGCACCTGTGCATGTTTCACGGTTGGTGTTACAACCCCAAAGGCGAACTCATCAACGTCACTGACGAAGCCGAAGGTAGCTACCCTGCGAGCTTTGATCATAAACACCTGGGCCTTCACCCTGTCGCCAAACTGGAAAGCTATCGTGGCTTTATCTGGATCAGCCTCAATCCTGATGTGTCACCATTAAAGGAATACCTCAACGGCTCGACCACCTTTATTGATCTGCTGGTCGATCAATCGCCGACGGGCGAACTGGAAGTGCTGCCCGGTGAGACCTCCTACATCTACCAAGGTAACTGGAAGCTACAGGCTGAAAATGGCTTGGATGGCTATCACGTCAAAACCACCCACTGCAACTACCTGATGACCGTCGGTCGACGTGCTAAAGGGCAATCCGCTACCAATACCAAAACTTTGGACATCAGCAAATTCGATTCCAGTGGTATCAACGGATTCTTCGCCTTTGACCAGGGCCATGCCGTGCTCTATGCCGCGTATCCGAACTATCAGGATCGGCCGAACTTTGAATTCCGTGATGGCTATCTCGAAAAGTATGGTGCCGCCCGGACGACGTGGATGACTGAGCGGATGCGCAATCTCATGCTGCTCCCCAACGTTTTCTTGATGGACCAGATGAGTACGCAGATACGTGTTTTTCGCCCATTGTCAGTAGACCGTACTGAAGTTATTACCTACTGCGTTGCACCGAAAGGCGAAAGTATAGATGCACGTGAGAAACGGTTGCGGCAGTATGAGGATTTTTTCAATGCCAGTGGCATGGCCACGCCGGACGACCTCGCCGAGTTCCGCAACTGTCAGGTGGGCTTCCAGGCAAAGGCCGCATCTTTCAGCGACATCTCGCGTGGCCAACCTCGGTGGGAGCGTGGTGTTAATGTTCTTGGTCAGGAGATTGGCGTTGAGGCCCGGATGAGCAGCACCCAGGTCGCCGACGAAGGCATTTACGTCAGCATCCTCGAGGAATGGTCCCGGCGCATGCAGGACGTTGTACGAAAGGAACTTGAAAGGAGTAGTCAATGAACACAGCGAATGAACATCTTCACCACACCGTGACAGTTGCTGCTTGGTATTCAGTGGTGCGCTTTTTAGGACAGGAAGCCAAATTGCTTGACGACAAAGACTGGGATGCGTGGCTGGCGTTGTATTCCCCTGATGTCGAATACTGGGTGCCCGCATGGGATAGTGATGGTACCTTGGTTACTGATCCAACGAAACACGTTTCATTGATCTACTACAAAAATCGTGGCGGCTTGGAAGATCGTGTTTTCCGTATTCGCACGGGACGCTCTGCCGCCAGCAGGCCATTGGCACGGACTAGCCACCAGTTTCAGCTGATTGATCTCAGCGAGCCAGGCGATGTCGTGTTGGCACGTACCAACTGGGTAGTGCATACCGTCACCGAGCATGAGGTACGTAGCTATTTCGGCACGGCGCATTACATCCTCAAGCCGCATAACGACATCTGGCTGATCCATGCCAAGAAAACCATTGTCCTCAACGACCGCATCGATCAGGTTCTCGATGTGTTTCACATTTAATCGGCGGTATTGATGACTACGACTCAACAAGAACGCCCCGCTGTCGGTATTGTTATTGGTGACCCCGCTGGTATTGGCCCTGAGGTTATTGCCAAGGCGTGGCTAACGGGGCAACTTCACGCGGCATGCCGCCCAGTTCTAATTGGCAGCGCGGCCGCTATGGAGCGGGCCCTGGGATTTATTGGCAAAACTGCCTCAATCAATGTGCTAACCAACCCTGCGACGGTGCCTGCGGGCATCGTTGATCGGGTGGA
The DNA here is from genome assembly GCA_002422375.1 of bacterium UBA6154. Next base: position 1,457 of record DIUQ01000016.1, on the reverse strand, counting down.
TACGCTGGACATTCTTGATACGGGCCGCATGAATGGTGAGGCACTGCCTTTGGGCGAAGATACTGCCGTGGGTGGGCGCGTTAGTGCAGAATGGCTTGACGAAGCGGATCAGTTAGCGCGTAGCGGACGGTTTGCGGCAACTGTTATGGGCCCCATTAGCACCGGCTCGATGAAGATGGCTGGCACGCTCGATAAGGTCATTAGCGTGACACCCGGTGAGAGCTATCTGCTTCTGGTTTCGGGGCCTTTGCGTGTAGCGCATTTGACCGATCACATGGCGCTACGGGATGTGTGCGACATCATTAGCCAGGATCTGGTGGCGTTAACTCTGCGCAAGCTGGATGCGGTCATGCGTGAATGGGGAATTCCCAAACCGCGCATTGTCGTTGCCGGGTTAAATCCACATGCCATGGGCCGTGAAGATAGCGAACAGATCGCCCCAGCTGTTGCCCAGACAAGGGCTGAGGGTATAGATGTCATAGGGCCTATGAGTCCTGATACGGTGTTCCGCCAATGTATTGAGGGACGGTTTGATGTTGTGCTGGCCATGTATCACGACCAAGGTCATATCGCAATCAAAACCTGGGGATTTTCGGGCAACAGTGGTATCATTCTTGGCCCACCTTATACGCATCTGTCGGTTGCGCATGGTACGGCTTTCGACATTGTGGGCAGGAATATTGCTGATCACACCATGATGCAAAGTGCGATTATTACAGGGGCTTATTTGGCAGCGGGCCGAGGCTTTCCATCAGAGAAATAGTCCCGAAGGCGGGAGGAGATGATCAGCACAACACCATCGAGGTAGCGCCGAGGCTGGTTGCGATTGCGCGCATTGAACAGGGCACTGCGGAAAAATTCATTCGGCGCGTAGTGCACCTCCGTTGGTCAGAAAGGAATTTGCTCCCCGCGTTGGACATTTTTGAAGCGTTCGTGCACCGGGAGGATTTTTCCGATTTGTTTGGCCATGGTTAGCCCTGGAAGCTAACCGCAGTCTGCATTCGGCGGGTATTCGAAATATGACCGTGGAGGGCGCATTTCGAAAATCCCAAAAGTATTGGTGTCGCGTTCAATGCCGTACATGCAACGGACGACCCAGATCAGCGAAATTTCTGGCTACGAATGCCCTTCCCATGCCATAAGTGCCTATTGAGACTTCCATAATGCTTAAGCCAGCCCACAAATACCCGAAACACCCACGAGCCCCTGGTCACAGATGACGAAACACCAAACAATTCGGCATTGAGGAAGTGCACAGCTTGCTGGATGCACTATGGCCCGACCTGGAAGATCGACAGGATATCGCGGAAACTCGGATAGCGCTTCAAGAAATGATTTCGAAAGTAGAGCTTGAGCCAGGATCGACGCAAGTGAAAATTTACTACGCGGTCCCGGTTGTATCAGCGTTTTCTGCGGATACAACCGGGGTAACTCTGGCGTCCCCACGGGGATTCGAA
>DIUQ01000007.1 GCA_002422375.1 bacterium UBA6154 | reverse complement strand
GTCTCAGACGTTCGACAAATGTCTGCATTCGTGTGGGGAGTGCTAGACGCGTCGATCACGCGCGTGGAGTCGCAGAACTGTGACTCACGGTCCGAAGCTGATGCCGTGATGGCATTCATTCGCGCGGGCATCACCGCGTAAACGAACAAGGTGCACCATCCACTGACCCCAGTGAGATGGCGCACCCTGTACGGGACGGCGCAGCCTGAATGAGAAGCGTGCCATTAATTGCGGGTTGTTAACCCAGCGTGTAGGTCACGGTCGTGACTAGTGGTTTGTAGTTCTTGCCACCGGTGGTCGTGATCAGCACGTCGCAGGTTCCGGTAGCTGCATTCGCGGCAATCTTGGTGTCGTTGTCACTCACTGTGCACTCGGTGGATGTGATGGTCGGAGTAAGTCCTGACGCGGTTTTGACCTTGAACGCTATAGGTGTTGACGTGATAGTGCCACCTGACTTTGGGGTGACGGTGACGCTGTCGTTCTTGCGGTCAGCCTTCACCGGAGAGAACACGGTGGGGAATACCCTCATATAGGCAGGATTAGCGCTTTCCCGTCCGGCACCCAAGATGTACACCGCACAGGTGCTCATGCCCGGTGCTGTAGTCGCACGACAATCCACGGAGGCGGGAGTTGTCGCGCCTGATTGCGGGTTGGGGTTTGTTCCATAAAACTCGCCATTGAGTTTGATGTCTGCACTCACCGAGTCGCGAGCCTGAGGCGTCGCAGGAATGTAGACCGCTGACCCAGCAGAGCTATCGCACAGGGTGGGTGCACTGCGCGGATTGGACGGCACGGCACAGTGCAAGGCATAGACACCAACATTCGCGGGAAGGTTGGTCACTACCACTGGTTGCTCCGAGCTGGTGGCCAAGGCGGTGAGTGGTGTCATATTGCCGAAACCAGCCACAGTCGCGTTGTAGGAGCCGACGGCAGAAGCGCTGGTGCCGATTGCGGACCCAACAATCACCAGGCTTGCGGCGCCGATAAGTGCCACTCGACCAAGGCGTAATGCGTTTTTCATTGTTCTCCTCATGGGTTTGTTATTTCGCGAACTTGACGGGGACAAAAAGATCAGATTGTCGGTCGAAACTTCGAGTGTGGTCGGCGCGTGTCACGATCGAACAGGAGGTGACTCGGCAATCAATGTCGCCAATCAGGGGGGACACGCTGATGCGGACCGAAAATTTCCCACCGGCTGTGAACGGGGTGGCGAGGGTCTTGCCGTACCCGGGCGGGTTGGAGGAGATCCACGCCGAGGCCGGGTTGGTTCCCTCGAGGTTGACGCCACCACCGCAGGGACCGGGCGCGACTCGTGAATTCTTGCTTGGAGTAACGCAGAGCGCCACGTAAATGCCCACCTGAGGATTGAAGCCCTTACCCGAGACGCGCACCGTGGCACCGGAACTCGAAAGATTCTTTGCAGGTGTCACCGTCAGCGAGGTCGGCCCGCTCTTTCTCGTGGCGGCGACTGCAGGGGTGGACAGCATGTATGTCAGTGTCAGGGCGGCCAGCGCAATAGCGATCATGCCGAATAGGGCTCGCCGCTTATCGGTGGTGCTCCTTTGATGCTGGACATCAGGCATGGATGCAACGTAGGCATACCTTGGTGACTCTGCCTGACACTCTGTCGGTCGATACCGACAAGGTATCGGGAAGTTGACAGCGTGGACGCCCATAATGACCCGGTGAGCAAACGAATTGCAGCGGCCCTCGTTGCTATTGCCTTGGTTGGTCTCGTTTCGTGTTCCAGTGATGGAGCGGAATCATCTAAGACATCGGTGGAGAACGCCGCTCCGATCGTGATTACAAACGAGGATGTCTCGTATCCCATACCCGCGGGGCAACCATGGGATGCCAATTCAGCGCAAAGAATTGTCACGCTGGCAACAGGATCCGGTGAAATCGTTACCGCGCTGGGCGGGGCTGATCGGATTGTCGGTCGCGATGAAACGAGTAATGCTCCTGAGATTGAGTCGGTGCCGGTGGTGACGGCAGCACATGCAGTCAATGCTGAGCAAGTGATTGCACTCAACCCGGACGTTGTCTTGGTCGATTCCTCCACGTCCCCGCCAGAAGCGATTGCCCAGATCAAGGACTCCGGAATCACTGTTGTGGAAATCCCCGAGGCGTGGTCGCGAATGGAAACGGTTGAGAAAGTCCAATCGATCGGCGCAGCAATCGGTGCTCCAACGAATTCAGTTGTATATGTCAAAGATCAGGCGCTGGGCAGTGCCGGTGAACTGCCGGAAACGAGTCATCGTGTCGCCTTCTTGTATCTGCGAGGGACATCTGCCATCTACCTGGTGGGGGGTGTTGGTTCCGGCGCGGATTCCTTAATTGCTGACTCAGGTGCAATAGATGTAGGCGCGGAAGCCGGTCTCGAGGCGTTCACCCCTATGACAGCCGAGGAGCTGGTGAATCTCAACCCGGACACCATTTTGGTCATGACGGAAGGGCTGGAGTCCGTCGGAGGAGTGGACGGATTATTTAGTCTTCCTGGCCTGGCACAGACAGAGGCTGCTCAAACCCGTCATGTTGTCGCGGTTGACGACACCCTGCTGTTGTCCTTTGGCGCTCGGACTGGTGCGCTTCTTGCAGCACTCAACTCGGCGTGGCAGCAACTCAAGTGATCACCGCATGAAGTGGGCCGGAAAACGAGTTAATGCCGGTTGGCTCAGCCTTATTCTGATAGTTGTCCTGCTCGGCGTCATTGTGGTGTCGGTGATGAACGGTGCCGCAGCCACTGACAACGTGATTGTATGGAACATTCGCGCTCCACGGATTATTACCGCGATAATCATTGGAGCCGGACTTGCGGTAGGGGGGGTTCTCTTGCAAGGGGCTTTGCGTAATCCGCTAGCTGACCCAGCTTTATTAGGAGTCTCGGCGGGTGCGGCACTCGGTGCGGTTTCGGGTGCGGCACTCGGTGCAACCTATAACTCACTGTTTGCCGCTGTCTTTGCACTTCTCGGTGCCGGGGTGGCCATGGGCCTTGTGGTGTGGATAGCGCGGAACCACGGTCGTATTGAAGTCGTCACCGTGCTGCTTGGTGGTATTGCCGTTACGGCATTTGCATCCGCAGTTCTGTCAGTAGTCATATCTACGAATGACCTAGCCGGGGTTCGACCGGTGAGTTTTTGGTCCACCGGGTCTTTCGCCCTGAGCAACTGGAGCGGAGTGGTGTCCGTAGCTCCCGCCATGGTTATTGGCTTAGTGATCGCCGTGAGTATTGCCACATCGCTGAATGTCCTGGCGCTCGGTGACGACGCAGCCTTTGCCAGCGGAGTTGACGTCACGCGCACCCGGGTGTGGGCGCTCCTCGCGGCCGTGCTTCTGACGGGAGCCGGGGTTGCGGTTGTCGGCGTTATTGCTTTTATTGGTCTTCTCGTGCCCCACGCCATTCGCTTGATCATTGGCCCGAGCCACCGCAGTCTCATGGTGGTGAGCGCGATCGCCGGTGCATTGGTAGTGCTTGTGGCCGACACCGTAGCCCGGCTTGCCCTGAGCCCCGTCGAGTTGCCCGTTGGTGCCGTTACCGCGATCGTGGGTGCGCCACTCTTTATTGCATTGCTTGTTCGACTTCGCAATCAGCAAGGTGGGTGGGTCTAATGGCTTCTGCTATTGCGTTATCGGAATCTGCATTTATGGGATCCCAGGGTCGCGTCCGTCTAGCCCCGACAACCTTGGAATGTGAACCCGGAGCGATCACGGCGATAGTTGGCCCCAACGGTGCCGGGAAATCAACATTGTTGGCCATGGCCGCTGGAACGCTGAGACCTACCTCTGGATCTGTGCATATTGGGGGTCAGGACATTGCCCACATGGATGCCCGGGAACTTGCTCAACAGCGGGCAGTACTGACCCAAGATCAGACTGTTTCCTTTGGATTTACTGTTACAGATGTCGTGGGGTGGGGGCGTACACCGTGGCGAAGGACAGAAAATCAGAAACGTGATCAAGTGATCGTGCAGGAGTCAGTGAATCGGGTCCGTTTGACACATGTCAGTGACCGGCCAATCAACGAATTATCCGGCGGTGAGCGCAAGCGAGTTCATCTCGCAAGGGTCATTGCTCAAGCAACTCCGATTGTCATGATGGATGAACCGGATTCTGATCTTGACCTCAGCGGCCTCGCCACCCTTGATGCAGTTCTTCAAGATCTTCGAAATAAGGGAACGGCGGTAATCATGACCTCCCACGATCTTCGAAGAGTGTCGCGGATAGCCGATCACGTTGTGCTGATCGCCCACCACAGGGTAGTGGCGCACGGCACGGCACGCGAGGTCCTGTCAGCGGAAACATTAAGTCAGGCATATGGGACGTCGGTCAGCGTGACCTGGGATCAAGAAGGCATGACAGACCTTCGAGCTGATCAGTAAAGACCTACCGTGCATGTGTGGGAACCGTCCTAGTGCGGAAAGGATTTTTCGCCATCTGCATCGAGGTGATCGACAACTTTCCGGCAGGCGGCTCCTAGTGCCAGGAATTCCTCTGCACTCAATAAATCAACGAGGTGGCGCCGCACACTTGCAACATGGTCTGGAGCGGCCTCCACTATTTTCGCCCACCCCTGCTCGGTGAGCACGGCCCAGAGACCGCGAGCATCGACCGTGCAAGCCTCCCGTTCCACCAAACCTGCTTTCTCCATGCGATCGATCTGGTGGGAGAGTCGGCTCCGTGAACTAAAAGTGCGTTCGGCGAGCTCACTCATGCGCATTCGCCGTTCAGGATTTTCCGAGAGCTGCACCAGAATTTCATAATCGGCGATGGAGAGTCCGTGACCTTCGAGGAGTTCTCGATTGGTTTCCGCCATGAGTAGTCGCGAGGCATCTAGCCAAGCCCGCCACGAATTCTGCTCTGATTCACTTAACCACTGGGTCATTCGCTGAACTCCCACAGTTTGACCCCACCAATGAGTCCTGCCGTATTGGGCACTATTTCCACGAGCGGGCCGAGATCCATGTCGCCCAGCAGCTTTGAGTTACCGCCGCCGATATAAATTCTGTCAGGAAATAATTTAGCGTCAAAGTCATCCACAGCCCGTGCTACAAGTTTCGCCCATCGCTTATTTCCGATGACCTTTCGGTTGGCATTACCAAGAGCAATATCAATGCTCTCCCCAGCGAATGTGCCGTGTGATAACTCCATGTGGGGGAGTAAGTGCCCGTGATGAAACAGAGACGTACCTACGCCGGTTCCGAGGGTCATGACAAATTCGGTGCCTTTACCTGAGACCACCGCGCACCCTTGCACATCAGCGTCGTTGGCGAGCAATGTTGGAACTCCAAAGAGGCGGGATATTTTCTTCTCGAGCGGAAAGCCATCCCACAATGCGAATAATTCGGGATCCCGTGGACCGTCCTTGACTGCTCGGGCAAAGGCAACCACTCGTAGGGTCTTGCCATCGCGGACCATAGCGGGAAAGCCAATCGACACCCGATCAAATGCAGGAGACCCCTGTACGAGATCGGACACCACGCTGAGGAAAAGTTCGGGGGGGCATGGGTATGGAGTATCGATCCGAGCCCGTTCGTTGAGGGGCTGCCCGAATTGGTTGAGAACAAGGGCTTTAATGCCGCTGCCGCCGACGTCAATGGCCAGGGTCGATACCGGAGTGAGGTCAGAGGTCATTGAGAGAAACTTAGACGCTCGGGTCGGCGAGTGTGAGTATTTCGGCACCATCGTCGGTCACAACCAGAGTGTGCTCAAACTGTGCCGTCCATAATTTGTCCTTGGTGGTTGCCGTCCAACCGTCCTCCCACATGTCAAATGCAATGGTGCCTAGGGTCAACATGGGCTCAATTGTGAATGTCATGCCAGGGAGTAGCTCCTGGGTTGCATTCGGATCGTCGAAATGGGGAATGATCAGCCCACTATGAAATGACGTGCTGATTCCGTGACCAGTGAAATCTCGGACAACTCCGTAGTTGAACCTCTTGGCAAAACTCTCAATTACTCGGCCAATGACGTTCACCGTCCGACCGGGTTTGACGGCGGCAATGGCCCGCATGGTTGCCTCATGGGTCCGTTCCACGAGAAGTTGAGCTTCCTGCGCGACATTGCCGCAAAGAAAGGTGGCGTTCGTGTCACCGTGCACTCCACCAATAAAGGCGGTGATATCGATATTGCAAATATCTCCATCTTCGAGGACGGTGGAGTCAGGGATTCCATGGCAGATCACTTCGTTCAGGGATGAGCACAGACTCTTGGGGTATCCCCGATAGCCGAGCGTTGACGGGTAAGCGCCGTGATCACAGAGGTACTCGTGGCCAATCTTGTCCAGCATGTCGGTGGTCACCCCAGGCGTAACCTCTGCGCCCACCGTAGCTAATGCGTTGGCAGCAATGCGCCCGGCGATCCGCATCCGTTCAATAGTTTCCTCGGTTTGCACATCGGTTCCACCAAATGGACTCGGGCCGGGCTTGCCCACATACTCCGGGCGCGGAATAGGTGAGGGAACGGAACGAGTGGCGCTGATCCGACCGGGGGTGAGTGCGGTTCGCGTGGTCGGTGTCATGGTCGAATTCTAGGGATGAAGGAATTCATGGGGTGGGGGAGAGTCTCACCAATCACTATCTCGAATGATTAGGCTGTGGTCATTACGTCATACATTGGGAATGGGAGCGACATGAGCTGGTACTACTGCCTCGAACATCAACGGGTTGAGCCGGAAGACGGATGCCCGAATTCGGAGCGAATGGGTCCTTATGAAACGGAGACCGAGGCCACGCATGCCATGGAATTAGCAGCAGAGCGAAACGCTGCCTTTGACGCGGACGACGAGTAATTACAGGGAAAATCAACAATTGGAAAAGGGCCCACACTCTGTGTGGGCCCTTTTCGTGAAGTAGAAATACTTATAAAGACTACTTCTTGCGTGCTGTGCGCTTGGTAGCCTTCTTGGCTGCCTTGCGAGGAGCTGCCTTCTTGGCTGCCTTGCGAGGAGCTGCCTTCTTGGCTGCCTTGCGAGGAGCTGCCTTCTTGGCTGCCTTCTTAACAGTCCGCTTGACGGCCTTCTTAGCGGTTGCCTTCTTGGCAGTCCGCTTCGTTGCCTTCTTGACTGTCCGCTTCGCTGCTGCCTTCTTGACAGTGCGCTTTGCGGGCTTCTTTGCTGCCTTGCGAGGTGCTGCCTTCTTAGCAGACGCCTTGCGTGCAGTCTTCTTTGCGACCGCCACGTTGCCTCCCGTGTCGTTTGATCTCTGCGCTTTGCAGAGTTCAAGTAGAACTGTGACAGAGCATAAGGAAAAATACAAAGATATTCGCGTCAATCATAAATGTCGTGTCGCGCGCGTGCTATGCAATGTCACCCGAAAGGTGCACTGAAAGTGCGCGAGTTGATGGGATCTGGCACTATTCACACCATGACACAACCTGTTAACGCATTGTCGGAAACGCCAGCTGAAATCAATGTAGATAACGCAGTAATTGGCGTGCTGGGAGGTACCGGCGAACAGGGGCGTGGATTAGCAACCCGGCTTTCGCAATCAGGCTTGTCGGTAATTATCGGCTCGCGGACAGCGGAACGTGCGTCGGATGTGGCTCGTGAGATTGGTGAGACTGTGCGCGGTATGTCGAATGACGACACTGCGTTATCGAGCCACATTGTCATTGTGGCTGTGCCCTGGGACGGGCATAAAGAATTACTCGAGAGTTTAGCGCCGTCACTTACTGGGAAAATTGTTGTTGATTGCGTGAACCCATTGGGATTCGATAAAGGGGGTGCCTTCGGTCTCGATGTCCCGGAAGGTTCAGCAGCCGAACAGGCTCAGGCCGTTTTACCAGAGTCAACAGTGGTCGCCGCCTTCCATCATATTTCGGCGAAGTTGCTGCTCGATCCGAATGTCGCCAGCATTGAAGGTGATGTCCTCGTGGTGGGTGATTCCCGTGCCGCGACCGATGCAGTGGAAAAACTCGCCGGACGAATTCCGGGCATGCGCGGTGTTTATGCTGGAAAGCTACGCAATGCCGGTCAAATTGAGGCATTCACCGCGAATTTGATTTCCATGAATCGTCGTTACAAGGGTCACGCAGGAGTGCACATCACTGACATTGGCTAGTCTGCGACGGGCGTTAGTGGTAGGTGTGTTCCGGTCCAGGAAAATCTCCCGAGGCGACATCGGTTATCCATGCGGCAACTGCGTCGCGAATAGGTAGTCGAAGTTGTGCGTACTGCTTGACGAATTTCGGAGGCTGATGTTCAGTCATACCGAGCAGGTCTTGCCACACAATCACTTGGGCGTTCGTAGAGTTTCCAGCTCCAATTCCAATAGTAGGAATATCGAGCATGTCGGTGACTCGTGCGGCTAAGTCCGAAGGAATAGCCTCCAAGACAAGTGCCATGGCACCCGCTGATTGCAGTGCTTTCGCATCCTGTAAGAGCATGTCACCTGATTCGCCCCGTCCTTGAACCCGATAGCCGCCGAGGGCGTGAACAGCTTGCGGGGTGAGTCCCAGGTGTCCAATGACGGGAACACCGGCACTAGCGAGGGCCTCGACCTGAGGCAGAACGGATCGGCCACCCTCCACCTTGACTGCTTGGGCGCCACCATCTTTCATAAATGCTGAGGCGGTTTCAATGGCTTGGGCGACGGACGCGTGATAACTGCCGAAGGGGAGATCTCCCACCACGAGCGCTCGCTGCGACCCCCGAACGACAGCTCGCACCAGCGGAACAAGTTCCTCGATAGTGACGGGGATAGTGGTGTCGTAGCCGTAGACCACCATGGCCGCGGAGTCACCCACGAGCAGGGAGTGCGCACCGGCTTGTTCAAAAATCCCGGCGGTGATGTAGTCGTATGCCGTGATCATGGACCAGTGCGTACCCTCGTGAGAGAGTTCCGACAGATCACGGAGGGTATGCCGCCGAATAGAAGTTCCGGGCGTGCTGGGCGCGTGAACAGACATCTTGTTCTCCAATCTCGAGGCTCCTCGCGGAGTCCCCGGACCATGTTGAGAAATGCGTGCTCCACCATCATGGCATGGCGGTGTGTGGAGAGCAAGGACAGGCTCTAATACGATACGCATGCGTTTCGTAATACGGGCGGCGTCCAACCCCAACCCCGCCGCTTCTATAAGACCTATACCGTCAACCGCACCTATATATGGAGTCCCGATGTCCCCTGCCGAGCCCACCCCCGCGAATCCAGCCGCCGATCAATTCGGCGCATTTGGATCAGAGGGCCATCCGCGGCGTTGGCCTATTCTGGCAGTGTTGGTGGTCAGTCTGTTGGTTGTGGTGCTGGACAACACCATTCTGAATATCGCGCTCCCCACCATTCAGCGTGATCTCGAAGCCTCCCAGAGTGAACTGGTCTGGGCCGTGGACTCGTATGTTCTGGTCTTTGCCGCCTTGTTGTTCACCTGGGGTGTTCTGGGTGATCGCATCGGGCGCAAGCGGGTGTTGATTATGGGATTGTCGATCTTCGCGATCGCTTCTCTCATTGCTGCTTTCTCCGTTAATGCCGGCATGCTGATTGGGATGCGTGCTGTGATGGGAATTGGTGGAGCTGCCGTTCTTCCCACAACGCTCGCGATTATCACGGTGGTGTTCCCTCCGCATGAACGTGGAAAGGCGATTGGTGCCTGGGCGGGAGCGGTGGGCGCTGCGGTTGCATTGGGTCCGGTGCTGGGCGGCGCCCTACTACAAAACCCCCAACTCTTTGAATGGCTGCTGGGGAACTCATGGGGTTCTGTGTTCCTTATCAACGTGCCCATTGTTGCGATAGGACTCATTGCTATTTGGAAGGTCGTACCAGAAACTAAGAATCCGCATCCGCGGGCCCTCGACATACCGGGCCTACTGATCTCCTTCACGGGGCTGGGTTTGTTGATCTATGGAATCATTCACGCCTCCGAAACGCGAGAATGGATCACACCATCTGTTCTCGTACCGGTGCTCCTCGGTCTCGCAATCATTGCCTTGTTTCTATGGATTGAATCCCGGAGCGATCACGCATCCTTCGATGTTGCCCTGTTCAAGAACCGTGGATATGCCGTCAGCCTGATCGCAGTGACGTTGGCCTTTTTCGCCCTGTCGGGGATCACATTTGTACTTCCTTTTTATCTTCAAATTCTCCGAGGGTTTGACACGCTCACCGCCGGTTTATGCTTTATGCCGTTTGCGATCGGGCAGATTATTGCCGCACCAAGATCAGCAGCCATGGTCAATAGATTCGGATACAAAGCTGTCATGTCCGTGGGTCTCGGTGCCGTCGGATTCTCGTTGGCCGCACTCGCGTTCCTGCAGATAGATACACCGTTGTGGTTTGTCCTTGTGATCTTCTTTGTTTTTGGGTTCGGAATGGGAAATGTGATCGCACCTGCATCGACCGTCATGCAAAATGTTTTGCCTTTAGCGCGCGCAGGAGCCGGTTCCGCGGTGCAGAACACCGTTCGCCAGGTGGGAGGCGCACTGGGTGTTGCCGTGATTGGCACAATTTTGGCGACCCGCTATGCAGCGAATGTCGACCCCTACTTGGCTGACCTGCCGGCGGAGATCCCGGACAAGGCCAAGGACATTGCGGCTGAGTCGATTGTCGGAACCGTCAGCGTGCTAGATCAGGCCACGGCACTCCCGACCTCCACGGTTGATCTATTGCGAACAGGTGCATTTGAAGCATTTCTCAATGCCAGCCACATTACGGCCTGGATTTCCACGGGAATTATTGTGATTGCGTTCCTCGTTGTTGTGCTGGGTCTTCCGCTCATCACGCCACCACAAAAAATGTCTATCTCTCCGGATGTAACCGGTGAACCCGTCGTTGTTCCCGACCCCGCACATTCATCCACCGATGCTGTCATCGCGGCCGAATTCGCTAACTACCCGGAAGAGATTTCCGGTGAAATCGGAACATCAACTGAGCAGGACTCAACAGAGCCGGGCCTACGGAGATCATGAACTCCGAGGGAAAGAAGGTCGAGGGAAAGAAGGTCGAGGAAGCCGGCACTGAGATTCGGTCTGCCGGTCGACCGCGCAGTGCCGAGGTTGATAACGGGATTCTTGAAGCAGTTTTGGACATAATCGCTGAGCAAGGCATGGCCGCAGTGTGTATTGAAGGAATCGCCGCCCGTGCCGGAGTGGGTAAAGCAAGTATCTATCGGCGCTTTGATTCGAAGGAAGAGTTGATTCTCTCCGCACTTGTGCATATGCGGGAACAGCATCCACGTGTCTCCGATCGAGGAAGCGTTCGGGAACGACTGGTTTCACTGCTAGACGCGCTGCGTCACAGTCTGGCGGACACCAGAGATGGACGCATCATGTTAGCCGTCCTAAGTTCCGGCCAGGATAATCCGCAGTTGTCATCTCTGGTGTACGAGAGAATTGTGAAGTTCCGTCGATCTACCGTTGAGGCGATCGTGCTCGAGGGTATGTCTGCTGGTGAGTTTGTTCACCACGACAATGTTGAACCAGTGGTGTCTGCGCTCGTCGGTTCATCTATCTATCTCGCCATGTGGTCGTCCCTAGACGCGCCCGGTGGCACGTCCACAGAGGACGTAGTGGAACTTGTCCTAGGAAAATCCTCGGGCTAACCGCGCCACTGGTTAGTGATAGGGAGGCGTCGGTCCCGCCCGAACGACTTCAGCGTAATTTTCGTCCCAGGTGGATACTGGCGTCGCTTGTACTCGGCAAGGTCGGTCAGCCGAATTATTCGACGGACCAGGTCCGGGTCGAAGCCTAAGGAGATCACGTAGTCCGCAGAGTTATCGTGATGGACATACGCTTCAAGGATGGCGTCTAGGGTCTGATAATCCGGCAGTGTGTCGGTGTCGAGCTGGTCCGGGCGTAATTCAGCACTTGGCTCTTTGCTGATGCTCGCCGGCGGAATGGGTGGGGTTTCACCATGTTCTTCTGCCTGGTGATTACGCCAGCGGGCCAACTCCCACACCAAAGACTTGGGTATGTCCTTGATTGGCGCAAAGCCGCCAACCGCGTCACCGTAGATCGTGGAGTAGCCCACCGATAATTCACTCTTGTTACCTGTGGCGAGAACCAGGTGACCCTCGGCATTGGACAGGCCCATCAAGGTTGTTCCGCGAATGCGCGCTTGCAGATTTTCCTCAGCGAGTCCGGTGAGCTCTAGGGAGGACATGTAAGCATCAAAAATTGGCTTGATGGGGATCGTTCGAATGGAAAGGCCCGTTCTGTCCGCTAATTCATAGGCATCGGCCACGGAGTGTTCAGATGAATAAGGGCTGGGAAGGGCAACGGCAAAAACGCGATCTGGCCCTAATGCGTCTGATGCCAGAGCACCCACGACCGCGGAGTCAATCCCACCGCTGGCCCCGAATAAAACGGAACGAAATCCATTTTTAGTGACATAGTCGCGAAGTGAGAGGACAAGGGCAGCCCAGACTTCGGCTAATTCATCAAGAGGTGGAGCAATGCTGCCCGCCTGTGCATTCGTATCAGGATCCAGGTGAGCGAGTGTTGTGCTGTCGTTAAATTGCTCAGCTCGAGCCAGCACTTCACCTGATGGGTTCACGATCATGGATCCGCCATCGAAAACTAATTCGTCTTGTCCACCCACGATATTCGTGTAGAGAATGATCGCGCCCGATTCCGCCGCACGCTCCCGGCACAATGCCAGGCGAGTATCGTCTTTATTCATCTCATAGGGCGAGGCGTTCAGCACCGCAAGAAACTCGGCCTTGCCTTGCCGAGCCCACTCCACTGGACCTCCTGGCCGCCACAGGTCCTCGCAAATGGCGAGACAGACTGTATGGCCGTGAACATTAATAATCAGTGGCTCGGACCCCGGAACGAAATACCGAGCCTCGTCAAAGACGCCATAGTTGGGCAGAAAATGCTTGAAGTAGCGGGCGGTCACAACTCCGTCATGAATTACCGCTGCCGCATTTCGCGGCTCACCACGCAGGTGGCTCGTTGTGGAGGGGGTATCAGACGTAGAGTCAAGGAAACCGACGATCACGGTCAGATCGCCATGACCGTCAGCAGCAATATCCCGAGCCAGTTCAGTAATGGCTGCCTTAGACGCCTGTTGGAAGTCGGTGCGCAGGGCAAGGTCCTCAACCGGATAACCCGTGAGCGACATTTCACCGCACAGGACTAGATGGGCACCCTCGTGGGCCGCGTGGGTAGCGGCTTGTCGAATTTTCATGGAATTGCCCGCCAGGTCCCCCACAATGGGGTTGAACTGGGCTAATGCCACCGAGAGGGTCACAGGTGCGAGGGTACTTGTTAACCGCTCTGTAACACGAGAGGGAGCACCATGGAGCCTGGGACTCTAAGGTGTGAGTCGGAGGTCACGATCCGGCAGTGCCGGCGACCCCAACGATTGTGGAGGTAGTGGTGGACAAGCAAGCTGAATTTGTATTGCGCACGGTGGAGGAGCGAGATATTCGCTTTGTTCGCCTCTGGTTCACCGATGTTCTTGGGGCGTTGAAGTCGGTGGCGATTGCCCCTGCCGAGTTAGAAGGCGCTTTTAGCGAAGGTATTGGTTTCGACGGGTCCGCTATCGAAGGCTTTGCTCGCGTATATGAATCTGACATGTTGGCCAAGCCGGATGCCAGTACTTTCAATATCTTGCCCTGGCGAGAAGAAGGTCCGGGCGTCGCTCGGATCTTCTGTGATATCCAGATGCCAGATGGATCACCGTCATTCGCTGACCCACGTCATGTGCTGAAGCGTGCCTTGACCAAAGCCGCCGACATGGGTTTCACTTTCTACACACACCCGGAAGTTGAGTTTTATCTGTTCAAAGGTGAGCCAGAACAGGGGCGTGAACCAGTTCCTGTGGACCGATATGGCTACTTCGACAATGCCCCTAATGGCGTGGCGCATGATTTCAGGCGACAGGCAATCACCATGCTGGAATCCATGGGAATTTCCGTTGAGTACAGTCACCATGAAGGCGGTCCAGGGCAGCAGGAAATTGATTTGCGTTACGCCGATGCGCTGTCCACTGCTGACAATCTCATGACATTTCGTTTGGCGATCAAAGAAGTAGCGCTCGACCAAGGAATATTTGCCTCCTTTATGCCCAAGCCGTTTATGCAATATCCAGGAAGTGGAATGCATACTCACCTGTCCCTTTTTGAAGGCGACACCAATGCCTTTTACGAACCTGGTGCACCACACCAACTGTCCAAAGTGGCCCGCTCATTCATTGCCGGTCTACTCGTCCATGCGCCTGAGTTCACGGCTGTAACGAACCAATGGGTGAACTCCTATAAGCGACTCGCTGGAGGGGCAGAAGCTCCCGCGTGGGTGTGTTGGGGGCGGCATAATCGATCCGCATTATTGCGGGTTCCGTTGTATAAGCCGGATAAGGCGAACAGCGCTCGCATCGAATATCGCGCCATGGACAGCGCTGCTAATCCGTATCTTGCCTTTGCCGTTCTCCTCGCTGCTGGCCTGAAGGGAATTGAAGAGGGCTATGAACTGCCACCTGAGGCAGAAGACGATGTCTGGTCACTCACTGAAGGAGAGCGCAACGCATTGGGCATGAAGCCGCTGCCGGGAAGTCTCAATCAAGCGATCATTGCCATGGAGAAGAGCGAGCTTGTTGCCGAGACGCTGGGAGAGCATGTTTTTGATTTCTTCCTGCGCAATAAACGTGCTGAGTGGGAGGAATATCGCCAGCAGGTGACCCAGTGGGAAATGAATAGGTATTTGCCTTCCCTGTAAGCGAGCAGTCGCAGAGTAGGTTTGCCACATGGCGTCAACCCGCGGTGAGTCGTTGCGTGCCATGGTGGTTCGCGCTGGCGTTCAGGACTCGGCACCTGCAATAGCCGCCTTGGAGCGACTGACGGAACTGACGGTTGGTCGACTGCAAGTGAGCGATATCTCCGAGGCGCTATCGGGTGCAGCGGATCCGGATGCCGCTCTCACGCAGTTGGTGCGCATTGTGGAATCAGCCGAGGAGTCGGACCGACTCCGGTTAGTGAGTTCCCTATCCGCCGACCCGTATGTACTAGGTCGCCTCATGCACGTGCTCGGACTGTCCACAGGTTTCGGGGAGTTTCTAGTGCGCCACACCGATTGTGAATCCCTGATGGATTCCGAGACACTGGCGGAACCTCCCCGTGGTTTACGGGAGCGGCTGCTCACATCTGTGGGTGCAGATCCGGAATCTGTTGCACCGATTGCCCGCGACAATTCGGAGGAGACCCTCAATCGACTGCGGGTGGTGTATCGACGCGAGCTGTTGGCGATTGCGAGTAGAGATCTCAGTGGCGGTTTTCCTATGGAGGTGATTGCGGGGTGGCTCAGCGACTTAGCCGATGCCGTCCTCGCGGCGGCCTTAGCGGTTGCACGTTCCGCCGTCGCCGACCCATTCTGTCCGATCGCCATCATTGCCATGGGAAAAACAGGTGGGCGCGAACTGAACTATGTCAGCGATGTTGACGTGATCTTTGCCACCGATTCAACCGAGTCCGTGGACATGGCGACCGCGCTCGCTCGGGGCGTGATCAATGCGTGCAGTGCGGTGACCTCGGAAGGAATGATCTGGGAAGTTGATACGGCTCTGCGACCCGAAGGGAAACAGGGTGCACTGGTGCGAACGGTGGAATCCCACGCGGGCTACTACGAACGGTGGGCAAGCACCTGGGAATTCCAAGCATTACTCAAGGCGCGATTTGTTGCTGGCGACCCAGTAGTAGGGGAGGACTACATGTCCCGCATTCAGCCCTTTGTCTGGGCTGCGGCCGATCGACCAAACTTTGTGGCAGATGTTCAAGCCATGCGTCGGAGAGTGGAAGACAATGTTGACCCAGCCGTCGCGGCTCGTGAACTGAAGTTAGGGCCGGGGGGACTACGGGATATTGAATTTTCCGTCCAACTCCTGCAATTGGTTCATGGTCGTAGCGATGTCCTCCTCCGCAGTAGTAACACGATTGACGCTCTGCGTGCACTAGCCACGTGGGGTTATGTCGGTCGCGAAGAGGCGAACAAGCTCGAACAAAGTTATCGGTTCCTACGGTCGCTGGAGCACCGTGTGCAATTGCGGCAGTTACGAAGGACGCACACACTCCCTGATGATCAGCAGGAATTACAGATCCTCGCGCGAAGCATGGGCATGCGTAGTGATCCTGTTGAGTCGCTCCTGAAGCAGTGGAAAGACCATGCCAAGGACGTCCGGAGAATCCACGAAAAGTTGTTTTACCGTCCGCTGCTCAACGCGGTGGCGGGTTTGGACGCGACCGAGGCTCGCTTATCCACGGCCGCGGCGGTGGATCGACTTCGGGCACTGGGATTCACTGATCCTGAAGGTGCGCTACGGCATATTGATGCATTGTCCAGTGGTGTCAGTCGTCGAGCAATCATTCAGCGCACTCTCTTGCCGGTTCTGCTCTCTTGGTTTTCGCAAGCGCCGTATCCAGATGCGGGTTTGCTCGCATTTCGGCAAGTGAGTGATCAAGTGGGATCAAGTCACTGGTATTTACGCTTACTACGGGACGAATCACTGGCCGCAGAGCGGTTGGCTCACCTGCTGGCCTCCAGTCGTTATCTCACCGATCTCATTCGCCGCGCTCCCGAATCGATTGCCATGCTGGCACACGACGAAGAATTGCAACCGGTGGACCTCACCTCCGAGGTGCGCTCTATTGTGAAACGCCACGACGATCCAGGTAAAGCGGTCACTGCTCTGCGAGCCATGCGTCGGCGCGAACTATTCCGAGCTGGTGCAGCCGCGGCTCTAGGCCTGGCCACGATTGAAGAAACTGGGGCAGCAATCAGTCATGTCACTGACTCCGTGCTCGAAGGGGCATTAGCCGCCGTCATGCCCAGCGACCCACTGGCGAAACTGTCCATCATTGCCATGGGTCGCTATGGCGGCACCGAGTTGAGTTTCGGCAGTGATGCGGACGTGATGTTTATATACGAACCCCTTCCTGGGGTCGACTCACTGGAAGCAGGTAAACAGGCTTTCAAGATCATCAATGAAGTCATGGCGCTGCTGAGTGCACCGGCAGATGAACCAGCACTCCAGATCGATGCGGATTTACGCCCCGAGGGCAAAGCCGGTCCGCTGGTTCGAAGCATGGAATCAACCAGGGCCTACTACGCCAAGTGGTCGTCCCCATGGGAGGCCCAGGCCTTATTGCGTGCTCGACCTGCCGCGGGCGATCCTGATCTCGGTGCAGCTTTTATCACCATGATTAACCCACTCCGTTACCCAGAACACGGTCTTGACCAGGGTGCCCTGCTGGAAATGCGAAAGTTGAAAGCTCGGATGGAAGCCGAACGTCTACCTCGGGGAGCCGATCCGACTCGGCATACCAAGTTGGGTCGCGGGGGATTGAGTGATGTCGAGTGGGTTGCGCAGCTGCTCCAACTGCAGCATGCCCACGGTCATCCGTCACTACAGACCACCGCCACTATCTCTGCGATGGAAGCTGAACAGCGCGATGGACTCATGGATGCACAAGATGCCGACATACTGACAACTGCCTGGAAATTGGCTAGCAGCATTCGCGATGCCATCATGTTGGCTCGAGGCTCCATGAGCGATCTGTTACCAGCCGATTACACCGAGTTGTCTGCCGTTACCTACTTGATGGGTTACCGAAGTGACAAAGCCGGGGAACTAGAGGAGAGCTATCTCCGGGCGACTCGGCGTGCGCGAACCGTTATGGAGCGGATTTTCTACGGAAAGGACTAAAGGGCATGAGTGCGGGAGTGTTGTGTGCCCACGCAGTCCATTCGGCTCCGTGCTTAGCAGCCAGGAGCGAGTCCTCCCATCGTGATTTTGCACGAAAGAAGAGCACGGTTATTACCCACCAGGCGAGCGTCCACCAGGTTCCTCGAAGAATGACATAGCCGGCGAGACCAATCAGGATTCCGGTGTAGATCGGATGCCGAACTACAGAAAATATCCCGCTTGTTCGCAGATGTGCATGAGCCAGTGGAACGGGGTTGGCAGTCAGTGCGTTTCCCAGGGACAGAAATGCCATGGCAACGACCACTCCGCCAACCGCCAACAGGATGCCTCCCGCGACTGAGGGGATAAGTGTTGTGCTGCGAGTGGGAAGAAACGCGTACACAAGGAAAATGACGACTTGAATAAGAACGAGCAGCCACCCTCGTGCGGAATCGTTGGTCATGATTCCCAGAGGGTAACTGCTCGTTCCCGGCTTGTCAGGAGGCGGTGTTCCTACAGGTCGTAATACATTTCGAATTCATGTGGATGTGGCCGCAAACGAATGGGAGCAATTTCGTTGTTGCGCTTGTAGTCGATCCACGTTTCGATCAGATCGGCAGGGAAGACTCCACCTGCTTGCAGGTACTCGTTGTCTGCCTCGAGCGCGTCCAACGCCGCTTCCAAGGAGGCGGGCAATTGGGGAATATTGGCCAACTCTTCCGGTGGCAATTCATATAGGTCCTTATCCACGGGAGCCATAGGTTCGATCTTGTTCTTAATGCCATCGAGACCGGCCATGAGCTGTGCGGCAAAGGCGAGGTAGGGATTGCTGGAAGGGTCAGGCACGCGGAACTCAATGCGCTTGGCCTTGGGGGAGCTACCAGTCACCGGAATACGGATACACGCGGAACGGTTCCGAGCCGAATACACCAGATTCACCGGAGCTTCAAAGCCAGGAACCAGGCGGTGGTAGCTATTTACTGTGGGGTTGGTGAATGCCAAGAGGGACGGTGCATGAGCGAGCAAGCCACCGATATACCAACGAGCAATGTCTGACAGACCGCCGTAACCGTTCTCGTCATAGAACAGTGGCTTACCGTCCATCCAGAGTGATTGGTGGCAGTGCATGCCAGATCCATTGTCGCCAAAGAGCGGCTTCGGCATGAAGGTTGCCGTTTTGCCATGTGCCCAGGCAACATTCTTGATCACGTACTTGAACTTCATGAGGTCGTCTGCGGAACTGCGCAGAGTATTGAAGGTGTAGTTGATCTCACCCTGGCCTGCGGTACCCACTTCATGGTGGGATCGTTCAACCTTCAAGCCCACCTGTTGGAGGGACCGCACCATGTCGTCGCGGATATCGGCAAAGTGATCCACGGGCGGAACGGGGAAGTAGCCACCTTTATAACGAGTCTTGTACCCGCGGTTACCACCTTCTTCGACGCGCCCCGTGTTCCATGCTCCTTCTACGGAGTCGATGTAGTAGTAGCCCGAATGCTGATTGGTTTCGAATCGAACGTCGTCAAAGACGTAGAACTCTGCCTCAGGTCCGAAATACACCGTGTCTGCAATACCGGTGGATGTGAGATACGCCTCGGCGCGCGATGCCACATTGCGTGGGTCACGGGAGTAAGGCTCATCAGTGAAGGGGTCAAGAATGGAGAAATTCATGACAAGGGTCTTTGCGGGACGGAATGGGTCGAGATAGGCCGTGGTGGGGTCTGGAACAAGTTTCATATCTGACTCGTGAATGGCCTGGAAACCGCGGATAGACGATCCATCAAACATCAAGCCTTCTTCGAAGGCGTCCGCGCTGAAGGAACCAACCGGCACATTGAAATGTTGCATGACGCCTGGCAAGTCCATGAATCGAACATCGACAAATTCGACGTTTTCCTTCTTAATAAAGTCCAGTACCTCTGAACTGTCCTTGAACATTCGTTCCTCCTGTGTTCACCCATGCTCCCCGGGCACTCCCGGTTATGCCCCAAGACTAGGTGTCAGGGGTGTCCTACTTGTATCCCGTCTGTTTCCGTCGTGTTAACGACTGACACATGCTGCACAGGGGTGATTCGCTCGGGTGGCAGACGGGCACCATCCTCGGTGAAAAGAGGGTCAACCGGGTTTTGGATAGCCCCCTAGGATGGCGGTATGGCTATTGAGGTGCACGATCTGACCAAAAGTTTTGGCTCCGGGGTGACCGCCGTCCGAAATCTGAGTTTTTCCATTGCTCCGGGGAAAGTGACCGGCTTCCTAGGGCCTAATGGGGCAGGCAAGACCACCACCCTGCGGTGTCTGTTGGGACTGGTCAGCCCCACATCCGGTACCGCCACCATTGATGGGCAGCGATATCGGGATGTGACCAACCCCATCACCATCGTCGGGGCCTCCTTGGAAGCCAGCGGCTTTCATCCGGCTCGCACAGCTCGCAATCACCTCCGCGTGCTAGCCGCTGTTGCTGGGGTGTCCGACTCTCGGGTGGACGAGGTACTGCATACGGTGGGTCTCACCGAGTCAGCTCATCGGAAAGTTGGTGGCTTTTCTCTCGGCATGAGGCAAAGACTGGCGCTGGCCGTTGCACTGTTGGGTAATCCGCAGGTCCTCATTCTCGATGAACCGGCGAATGGCCTCGACCCCGAAGGTATTTCCTGGCTGCGGCAGTTTCTCCGGCACCAGGCTGCTCAGGGCGTCACGGTGCTTGTGTCCAGCCATGTGCTCTCTGAAGTCCAGCAGACGGTGGACGACGTCATCATTATTCGCAGCGGCTCCTTGGTCTATCAAGGATCCCTGGCGGCGCTATCCAACGGCGGACCGGTGGAAGTTGTTGTCCGTGGCCCTCACGTGGACAGGCTGGCCTCCACCCCCGGATGGACGGCTCGACCTGGCGAAGGCGGCTCCCTCGTTATCTCTGGCGTCAGTGCTGCGGAGATCGGGCACCGCGCCTTTTCGGAGGGTCTTGAATTGCACGAATTACGTGAAAAAACACCCGACCTTGAAGCGCTGTTCCTCGGGCTCACACAGGATGAAGGAGCAGCATCATGAAAGCGCTCATTACGGCAGAGTTTCGCAAGGCATTTAGCACCAAGCTCCTCTGGATTTTGACACTGTCTGCCCTCGGCTTTGTGTTGCTCACCGTGGTGCTCGGTGTGTATCTCACCCCTGGCCCACCGGGGCAGGAGGATCTTGACGTTCTGAGCAACCAGGCCGCAGTCACCAACATCTTTTCGTCCGCCGGCGGTGCCTCCGTATTCGTGTTGATTTTGGGCATTATTGCCATGAGCGGGGAGTACCGGAATCAGACGATCACATCCACGTTCCTCGCTGCGCCCGTGCGCCAACGAGTGATTCTGGCGAAAATGATCACGTACTCACTCCTGGCGCTCGTCATTGCATTCATCATGTGGGTGGCCACAGTGGTGGTGGCAACCATTTTGTTGACCACCGTCGAGCATGCACCGATTGAGTGGACTTCGGTGATCGAAATCTTGGGTGGCACCTTGCTTGGCCTCGTCTTGTATTCCATTTTGGGCGTGGCTATTGGCGCACTCATCACCAATCAAGTGGCCGCTGTTGTTATCGCGCTCGTCTGGATTTTCGTTGTCGAAGCACTGCTGACGGTGTTTGTGGACTGGATCGGAAAGTGGCTGCCCGGAGGTGCCCTGAATTCCATACTTCAGGCTACGAACACATCGGGAATCGGTGGCACGGATGCATTGAGTGTTCCAGCGGCAGCATTGGTGCTGATCGTCTACACCGCTGTTTTAGGGATAGCCGCGGTGGTCACCACCAATCGCAAAGACATTACGTGAGTGCTCCGCGGCCGCTCATGTTTCCTGACCAGGTGTCTGCGGGTTTTGGCCGACGTTTAGCCGCGCTGTCCATTGACTGGTTTGCCAGTCTGGGTGTTGCCGTCCTTGTTTTCCGGCAATATACCTACGGTTCGGCGGATTCCATGATCGCCACAGTTGTGGTGTTTTATGCGGAAATAGTGCTCTTCACTTTCCTGCTGGGAGCGTCCTTTGGTCAAAAAATTCTTGGTCTACGGGTCGTGAGTGTTCAGGGCGGACGTTTACCGCTGTGGCGAATTGCGGCGCGCACCTTCTTGATTCTGTTGGTCATTCCTGCACTGGTGCTGGACTCAGATGGCCGAGGCCTTCATGACCGCTTACTGGGCTCCCAGGTTGTGCGCGTGTCCTAGCGGGGACGCCGAACGGCGCGAGCGCTGGTCGGCATGGGTCCTTTGGGAATGGGCAACGCATTCGCCGCATTGCCCAATGCATCGAGCCGGCGTCGGACTTCGGTTACTTCCCCGCCTCGCAGGTTACGCGGCAGTTTGCTCAAGGTCTTTTGTAATTTCTTGAGGGAGACTTGATCATCGGAGGTACCCACCTGAATTTCATAAATGGGAATATCCGGTACCCACCGCGCTGTCTTTTTGCGTTCGTTGATCAGTAGTGAGGTGACACGGTTACCCGGGCCCTCAGATATCAAGATCACACCGGGGCGTCCGACAACTCGGCTCACCATGTCCTGACTCTTGTTGATCGCGACAGCCGGGGTAACTGCCCACTTATTTC
The DNA here is from genome assembly GCA_002422375.1 of bacterium UBA6154. The sequence goes on along the minus strand of DIUQ01000007.1, from coordinate 25,937 downwards.
CCCGGATCGACTGAATGACCGCTGCTGCGGCCCCGGGCTGACCTTCAATGGAGGCGTAAGCCGCGGTCATGGCGCGACGGCTAAACCAATAGGTGGCGGCGAGTAGGGCTACCGGGAGAGCGATCAGTATGGCGGTGATCGGGTTGACAAGAATCCAGACCGGCGTTGCAATGATTACACCGGTGACCACCACTATCCCGAGAACCTCAGCCCAGAGATAGGGGAAAGATTGCGCGGTCATGCGCCAGTTCTGCGCAATCGATGAAAGACTTTGTCTGATTCTGCCCTTAGCCACGGACTCAGCCTAGAGGAAAGCGTTGTGGTCCGTGCACGTGTGGCCCGTGCACCTGCAACTAATGCAGGCTAACCACCTGGATAGCGTCACCGACAGTTATTCGACCTGGGCGTTCAACCCAACCAGTGATCCCTCGACGATGCATGGCAGCCTTGGGGAACGAGTGAGCTGAGGTTCCATAGCGATCTTGGACCAACCGGCCAGCAATTGTGCATGGATTGTTCTCGCCCCCGGTCATAATGCTCGCACCGCTGGGAAAAATCAGGCGGGTCATGAGTGGGAGTGCGGTGAGATCCGCCAAACCTTCAACACAGATGTTGTCAGCAATCGTTCCAGGAGCTAGTTCATTCAGCCCCAAATGTTGTGCGATCTGGGCGAGTTCCGCGGTATCCACGATCGATACTTGGCGATAGTTGCGAATGGCCGTTCCTCGCGCAAAGGCATGCTTTTCTCGCGTTGCGGAAATCATGTGCTCGCCGAAGTGGCGGTCCCCGGGAATCCCGCCCCACTCCAGATCAATATCCGTTACCGGATGTGGATATTCCTCCTCGAGTGTCCAGATATGCAGAGCAGTGATGCTGGGCATTAAGGGGCAACCTGTCCACGGGCTGCTTGAGCCTGGGCGTAGAGGCGTCCGGCTCGGTAACTGGAGCGGACCAGTGGCCCACTCATGACACCGGCGAATCCAATCTCCAGTGCGCGCTGTTCCCACCGCACAAATTCCTCCGGGGGTGCCCATCTGGTCACCGGGTGGTGCCGCTTGGACGGGCGGAGGTATTGGGTAATGGTGATCAACTCACAACCGGCGTTGTAAAGATCCACGAGCGCTTGATCAATTTCTGACTCTTCCTCACCCATGCCCAGAATGAGGTTACTTTTTGTTACCAAGTCAGCTTCACGCGCTTGGGTAATGACATTGAGACTGCGGTCGTATTTGAATGCAGGGCGAATCCGCTTGAATATTCGAGGCACGGTTTCAACATTGTGCGCGAGTACCTCTGGTCGGGTATCAAAGACGACCTTGAGCAGTTCTGGATTGGCCGAGAAGTCAGGAATGAGGACTTCAACGCCGGTCGTCGGATTGAGTTCCTTGATCAGGCGGATAGTTTCCGCATATAGCCAGGATCCTTCATCAGGGAGGTCGTCACGAGCGACGCCGGTGACTGTTGCGTAGCGCAGCCCCATGGTGCGCACTGATTCGGCCACGCGTCGTGGTTCATCCCGGTCCAGCGGATCAGGTTTGCCGGTGTCGATCTGACAGAAGTCACATCGACGGGTGCACTGCTCGCCGCCAATAAGGAAGGTGGCTTCCCGATCCTCCCAGCATTCGTAAATATTGGGGCACCCTGCCTCTTGGCACACGGTGTGAAGTCCTTCCCGAGCCACCAGGTTTCGTATTTCGGTGTACTCGGGTCCGGTTTTCATGGTGGTGCGAATCCACGGCGGTTTACGTTCGATCGGGACCTCGGCATTACGCGCCTCAATACGCAGTAATTTGCGACCCTCAGGGTTTGTTCCGGAAAATATCGTGTCAGAACTCATGTGCGTCCTTGTAATGTCGAGGCATGGATTAATTCGGGGAGACGTGATCGGAGAACGGGGAGAACCTGAGCAGTACTAATTGTTGATCCGTATTCTTCCGTGAGCGTGGTGACGGTGGCATCGCGGATACCGCAGGGCACAATCGAGTGGTAAGCATCAAGGGAGTTGTCACAATTCAGGGCAAACCCATGCAGGGTAACCCCGTGTGACACTCGAATTCCAATCGCGGCCACTTTGCGGGCGGGCAGTGGCCGTGTGACCCACACCCCACTTCGCCCTTCCACTTGGTCCGATTCCACACCAAACTCTGCGCACACACCAATTAGCATGTTCTCTATCCGGCGAACATGTGCCACGACATCAATGGGGTCGCTCAACTTCACAATGGGGTACCCAACTATTTGTCCGGGGCCATGCCAGGTGATTTTTCCACCGCGATCAACGTCCACTACCGGTGTACCGTCGAGTGGCCGTTCACCTAATTCGGTGCGCTTACCAGCCGTATACACGGATCGATGTTCGAGAAGCAGAACGGTGTCCGGTCGCTGACCGCTCACTACTTCAGCGTGTATTTCCCGCTGGAGTTCCCAGGCGTGGTGGTACTCCACGTCAGAACCGAGTTCCAATACTTCTAGTTCAGCCACGGACACGACCTTCGTAGGGGATTCCAGTATCGCGTATCCCATGAAGTGCGGCAATCACGGAATCGGCAGCGCGGCGCCCACTGACCATGGCACCTTGGATGCTTGATGTGGCACGGTAGTCGCCCGCGAGGTAAACCGAACCGTTGGTGGTGGATTGGATTGTCGTGGGCTGATTTAACGTCCACGGTGGTGACATGGTCGGGAGTGCGTGCGGGATCGGATAGTGACCGATCAGTTCCCATGTCGAGGTGTCGGTGGAATAAAGGGTGGCCAGGGCGGGGAGCAATGGTCGATTCGCTGGATGGATCCCCAAGGCGGATGTGGCAATGAGTGTGTGCCCCGGTGCGTATTCCGGTGCAGCATGGGTCATGACCACACTGTTAATGATTGATTGAGGTCCGATCGGTTCAACTCCGCCACCATTTACAACGAGTACGGGTCTGCCGTCTGTTAGCTCGGAGGCCTCGGCGAGCGGTGCCAGGTGATACCAGGTGGTGACGGAATTCCAGGCTGGAACCGAGATATCGGTGAGCGACGCTGCGGTCGAGGAGTCCGTGGCAAGGATCACCGCCTTGGCATTCCAAGTTTTTCCGTCAGCAATGACGGAGTCGTTGGTCACTGACGTCACTGTCGTGTTGAGGTGCAGGCAACCTGCCGGCAATGCAGCGGCCAATTGGTCGGGAATAGATTGCATACCCCGAGCAGGAACTGCCGGTGTCCCTCGCACAAAACTCTTGAGAACAACATCGAGGAAACGAGAGGAAGTGTTGAGTTCAGGCTCTAGAAAGACTCCGGCGAGAAAAGGTTGAATCACCTCTTTCAGAAATGATCCGCTGACGCCGGCATTGCGCAATGCGTTAAGCGCACTCTGGTCGTTGTGGCGGGAAATATCCGCGGCTGAGCGCTTGCTTTGAGCGAGGGCGTACCGGACAAATGCAAGTTTGGAGATCGGGGAACCAGACGACCACGATGCGGATGGCAGCGCCCAGCCAGGAATAGTGCGTGGGTCCGCCAGTTTGACGTGCCCGTGGGGCGTCGCTGCAATAACGGCTGCGCTAAATGGGCGGAGATCGAGAGCTTCATGGTCGAGTACTCGGGCCGCCTCCGGATAAGCGGGGTTATAGAGCTGAAATCCACGATCGAGGAGGGCACCGGACTCGTGCAGATCAGTCTGCACCCGTCCACCGACGCGACGTGCGGACTCTAGGACGGTGACATCGAATCCGAATATCGACAGTTGCCGTGCCGCCGCTAGCCCTGATAAGCCGGCGCCCACAATGACGACGTCAGTTTTCATGATCAACCACGGGAGGGGGGCACTTAGCCAAGTGCCTGGCGGATGGCAGATTCAACGGTGGAGTCCTTAAACACAAACCCCTGTTGTTCCAACACCGCGGGAAGAACCCGCGAGCTGCTGAGGACTTCAGTGGAGAATTCCCCGAGAACGGTAGTGAGCGCGATTCGTGGCACGGGGAGCAGCGTGGGTCGACGGAGAACTTTCCCCATGATTGCGGTTATTTCAGCATTCGTATCCGGTGTAGGGCCGGTGAGATTGACCGGACCTGACAGTGCGGAATTTTCCATCAGGAATATCAGTGCTGAAATTTCGTCGCGCAATGAAATCCATGACCAATATTGCTTACCGTTGCCTAACTTCCCACCGATTCCGGCCTTGAACAGAGGGAACATGCGACCCCAGGCGCCCCCATCGGCGGAGACAACCAACCCCGTTCTTGGGTGGACAACGCGGATTCCGGCCTCGCGGGCTGGATTAGCTGCAGCTTCCCAAGCGACAACGACATCGGCGAGGAATCCGTGGCCCGCAGGATCAACCTCGGTAACAGCGCGATCACCGGTATCCCCGTAGAACCCAATAGCGGATGCGCTCACCAATACTGCCGGGCGGGGATCCAATTGCGCCATGGCTCGGGAGATGGTGTCTGTACCCATAACGCGGCTATCGCGGATCTCTTGCTTATAGGCATCGGTCCAGCGGTGATCACCGACCCCAGCCCCGGCGAGGTGAAAGACCACCTCGGTACCGGCTAGAGCGGCAAGGTCGACAAAGCCAGAAGTCGGATTCCAGGTGATTTCATCAGGTGCCACCGCTGCTCGTCGCACAAGGCGGAATACGTCATGACCACGTGAACGCAGTTCGGCAACTAGGAGTGTGCCAATGAGCCCAGATGCACCGGTAACCGCGATCTTCACGGTCAGATACCTAGTTCAGCATCAAATGCGGCATCTTCGAGTCGACTCTTCATGGTGGTGAGGAATCGAGCCGCATCGGCACCATCAACTAACCGGTGGTCATAAGACAGCGCGAGGTACACCATGGAACGAATGGCAATGACATCCTGGCCACCGTCATCTGTCACGACAACAGGGCGTTTGACCACGGCACCGGTACCCAAAATTGCCACCTGGGGTTGATTGACAATTGGTGTGTCAAACAAGGCTCCGCGGCTACCTGTGTTTGTCACGGTAAATGTGCCGCCTGATAGGTCATCGGGCGAGACTTTGCCGGTACGGGTGCGCTCTGCTAGGTCAGCAATTCTCCGGCTGATGCCGGCAATATTGAGTTCACCAGCGTTATGAACAACAGGAACGAGAAGTCCGCGCTCGGTGTCGACAGCAATTCCTATGTTTTCCGCGCTGTAGTACGTCACCGTCCCGGCGGTCATGTCAATGGACGCGTTGACCTGGGGGTACTGCTTGAGCGCTTCAACGGCCGCCTTAACAAAGAATGGCATGAAGGTGAGTTTGACTCCTTCACGCAGTTCAAATGACTTCTTGACACGATTGCGTAGTGCTGCAATTTTGGTGACATCAACTTCAATGACGGTGGTTAATTGCGCGGATACCTGGAGCGATTCCACCATGCGCTCGGCAATGACTTTGCGCAACCGTGACAGCGACTCTGTAGTCCCAGGAACAGGACCGGTGGGTGTTGCTGGGGCGGCGGCACGAGCAGGAGTCGCAGGCGTCGCAGGTGCAGGAGTTGCTGGTGTTGTGGGCGCAGGTGCAGCTGGTGTGCTGGCAACCGGCTGATTTCCCACAGCGCCAAGGACGTCTGCTTTGGTGATTCGCCCACCAGCACCTGTTCCGGCAATGCGGGACAAATCCACTCCGGTGTCCGCGGCTAGGCGGCGGACAAGTGGTGTGACGTAACCGACGTCATCGGTTGACGCGGGCTCTGCCGGTGTAGCTGGTGTCGGTGCAGCAGGCGTGGGTGCAGGGGTTGTGACAGATGCAGGTACGGGTGCAGCAGGTGTGGGCGCCGGTGTTGGGGGCGCCGGCGGAGCAGTAGCGGCAGCTGCGGATCCAATGCGTCCGAGTTCAGCACCGACAGCAATGACGGCGTCTTCCGGCGCGGCAATGGAGAGGAGCACACCCGCTGCGGGTGAGGGGATTTCTGTGTCAACTTTGTCGGTTGAGATTTCCACGAGTGGTTCATCAGCGGCAACCGTGTCACCGACTGCCTTAAGCCAACGGGTAATGGTGCCCTCCGTCACGCTTTCGCCGAGTGCGGGCAAAGTGATGACGGTCTCGTTACCAGTTGCAGCGACAGTCTGTTCGACCACGGCTGGTGTCTCTGCAATGACTGTCTCTGCAATGACTGTCTCTGCGACAACGGGCTCGGACACGACTGTCTCAACAGCGACAGCTGGAGCAGGCGCTGACGGTTCTGCAGCGGGAGCTGGTGCAGCGGCCTCGGATTCCTCACCGATCACGGCCAGTTCAGACCCCACCTCAACGACGTCGTCTTCGTTGGCGGTGAGTGAGAGCAGAATGCCTGTTGCCGGTGAAGGGATTTCAGTGTCGACCTTGTCCGTTGACACCTCAACTAAGGGTTCGTCGGCGGTTACGTGGTCCCCGACATTTTTCAACCAGCGGGTAATGGTCCCTTCGGTAACGCTTTCGCCGAGTTGTGGCATTTTCACCGAGACGGACATGTGGCTCTCCTTGTTGTGTGGCTACGTGAATGAGTTACGCGTGGGCGTGCAGGGGCTTTCCGGCCAGTGCGAGGTGGGCTTCTCCCATGGCTTCATTTTGAGTGGGATGTGCGTGGATCAACGTGGCAACATCCGCTGGAGTAGCTTCCCAGTTGACAATCAGCTGGGCTTCGCCGATTTGCTCTCCCACTCGGGAACCGACCATATGAATTCCGACAACAGGTCCGTCCTTGCGTTGAACCAATTTAATGAATCCTGATGTTCCGAGAATTTGACTCTTTCCATTGCCGCCGAGGTTGTATTCGTAGGACACGATGTTGTCCCCGAAGGCTGCCTTTGCTTGGGCCTCCGTCATGCCGACACTGGCTACTTCCGGCTCACAGTAGGTGACCTTGGGAATATTGATGTCCTCGATGATGACGGGATTCATTCCCGCGATCTCTTCGGCAACGAAAATGCCATGTTGGAAGCCGCGATGTGCCAATTGCAAACCAGGTGTTATGTCGCCAACGGCGTAAACACCCGGAAGGTTGGTGCGCAGACGCTCGTCAACTAGGACCCAGCCACGATCCATGCCAACACCTTGTTCCTCGTACCCCATGCCCTGTGTGTTCGGTCCGCGCCCAATGGCAACTAAGAGCACGTCAGCATCGAGTGTTGTGCCATCTTCCAGTGTCACGTGGACACCAGCGGCGTCCTGGGTGGCGGATGCGAATTTCTTTCCAAGTATGAAATTGATTCCGCGCTTGCGATAGGCGCGCTCAAGGGCCTTAGATATTGCTTCCTCTTCATTGGGCACGAGGTGGGGGAGTCCCTCAACAATGGTGACGTCCGCACCAAAGGATTTCCACACACTGGCAAACTCGACACCGATCACGCCACCACCCAGCACAATGACGCTCGCGGGGACGTAGTCCAACGTCAAGGCTTGGTCGGATGTCATGATCTTGCCGTTAATCTCGAGACCGGGAATCGTGCGCGCATAGGAGCCTGTCGCCAGCACGATATTTTTACCAATGTAGGTATGTCCGTTGACCGTGACGCTATGTGGTCCAGTGAGCTTTCCTTCACCTTCTACGAATGTCACATTTCGACTCTTGACCAGGCCTTGCAACCCTTTATATAGGCGACCCACCACGCCGTCGCGGTATTCATTGACTTTTGGCATATCAATGCCGTGCAACGTGGTTGTGACCCCGAATTGAGCTGACTCACGACTCGAATCAGCAACCTCCGCCGCATGGAGGAGGGCTTTGGTCGGAATGCAACCACGGTGCAGGCAGGTGCCACCCAACTTGTCTTTGTCGATCAAGACGACACTGAGCCCTAGTTCAGCAGATCGCAGCGCGCAGGCATAGCCACCACTACCTCCGCCAAGAATTACTACATCAACAGAAGTCGTATCAGCAGAAGTCATGTCAGCAGAAGTCATACCCCTATCCTTCCACCGCGCTAGGAATCAGCACATGGGGGGCAATGAGAGGGAATTGCCGAATTGCTGAGGGTGGGCTACTCGGCGAGATCCGCGGCAATCTGGACAAATGTCCGGACCATGGCTCCAGTTCCGCCCTTGGGGGTGTAGCCATAAGGGGCGGCATCGTTGTAAGCAGGGCCTGCCACGTCAATATGTACCCACTTCTGGGAATCTGGCACAAATTCGCGGAGGAAAACACCTGCTGACAGCATGCCGGCGAGGCCATCGCCAATATTGGCAATATCGGCGGTGTCGGAATTCAACGTTTCGCGCAGATCACTGGGAAGGGGCATGGGCCACGCCTCCTCGCCAACCTCGGTCGCAGCTGCCACGACCAGTTCACGGGTGGAATCTGTGTTGCTCATGACTCCAGCAATCCGGCGACCGAGGGCAATCCGCTGAGCGCCGGTCAACGTCGCGACATCGATGAGGACATCTGGTTTCTCGGCCACCGCCATGCCCAGGGCATCGGCCAAGACCAATCGACCTTCAGCATCCGTGTTGAGTACCTCGACGGTGGTGCCGTCGACAGTGGTGAGCACATCACCAGGGCGTTGGGCCGTGCCACTGGGCATGTTTTCAGCAACAGCAATCCAACCGGTCACATTGACATTGAGCCCGAGCGCTGCAATGGCTTGCATGGCGCCGACCACCGCGGCCGCTCCGGACATGTCCGCCTTCATTTCGTGCATCTTTGCGGCGGGTTTAATGGAAATGCCACCTGTGTCGAATGTGATGCCTTTACCCACCAACGCGAGGTGCTGACGGGCACCCTTGGGTGCATAAGTCATTTTGACCAAGCGCGGTGGCCGTGAGGAACCCAAGCCCACACCGAGGATCCCACCGCAGCCAGCCGTGGCCAGCGCCTTCTCGTCCCATATTTTGACGGTCACAGGAAGGGCGCTCAGTGACTTTTTGGCCCGGGACGCGAGTTCAGCGGGCGGCAGGTCATTAGGCGGAGTGTTGATCAGGTCCCGGGTGAGGAATATCGAATTCACAATGATCGATGCGTCGGTAACTGCAGTACGGAAATCAGGTGTGATCTGCCCTGGGATAGACAGGACGAAAGTCGAGGGAAGAGTCCCGGCCTTAGTGCCCGATTTCCCTCGGTATGCAGTAAACGAATAAGACGCGAGGCCAACCGCAACGACGGTGGCATAAATGTGCTCCGGTGCGTGACCGGCGGAGATCGCCACCTTTTTCTTTCCGCTGAGCGACCGAATTCCGTTGCCTAGTGCGCGACGAAATTCCTCAAGGTCAAACTTCTTGCGAAAGTCGCCGAGACCAACCGCGATCACCATGGGTGCCTTGACGCCCGTCACGCCGGAGAGGGTGATCACCTCTCCGGCCTTGCCAGTTCCACCCAGGGCAGCAATGTCTGTCTGCATTTTCTTTGCCTGGGCAGGAGTAAACCCATGTGCCACTAATTCCACGCCTTTGGCTTTGCCGGAGAGTGGCGTTGTGTTGACCAGGAGGACATCTGCGGATATGTCCTTGGGCTTGGTGGTGGTCAGAGTGAAGGATGGGGTGGCGGTGTAATCCGCTGACAGAGTAGGCATGTCAACAATCTAATCATGCGTCTAAGGTGGTGTGCATGGCAACGGATCTCCAGCGAACCCCACTCTTTTCGGCTCACCAAGAAAAGGGAGCCAAAATGGCGGATTTCGGGGGATGGGAAATGCCGATTGAATATTCCGGAGCGGTCGCGGAGCACCAGGCAGTGAGATCCAGTGTGGGACTTTTTGATGTTTCCCATATGGGCAAACTCCGAGTTACTGGACCGGGCGCGGTCGCCGCGCTCAATGCAATTGTGACGAGCGAATTAGGCAAAATCACGGCGGGTCAGGCGCAGTACTCCATGTTGTTAAATGACTCAGGTGGCGTAACAGACGACTTTATTGTCTACCGCGAGTCTGACGACAGCGTGTTCATTATTCCTAACGCCACGAATGCGGACACCGTCGCCGCTGCATTGGCCAGTGCACTCCCCGGAAATATCACTCTGGAAAATCTTCACACTGACCTAGGCATTGTCGCGGTGCAAGGTCCTCGCTCGGCAGAGGTGCTGAACTCCGTTGGACTACCGACGGATCTGGACTACATGAGCTTCACATCTAGCGAGTTCGGTAATTGCCCCATCACTGTGTGCCGAACTGGATATACGGGTGAAGTGGGTTATGAAATCGTGGCACCGTCCGGTGTCCTGCCTGCACTGTGGGAGGCCCTGATGGAGGCTACGACAGCGCTCGGCGGTGCCCCTGCTGGACTCGGTGCTCGTGACATCTTGAGAACTGAAATGGGCTATCCGCTTCATGGACAGGATATTTCCCCAGAGATCTCACCGGTTGAGGCATTACTCGCCTGGTCGGTGGGCTGGGCCAAGCCTGAGTTCCATGGCAAAGCCGCCCTGCTCGACATGCGCGAGTCGGGGGCGCCACGCAAGCGCGTAGCGTTACGGGTTGTTGGCCGGGGAATTCCCCGCGCACACATGGGCGTGTATACCGACCCGGAACTAACCCACCGCGTGGGAGAAGTCACCAGCGGCACGTATTCACCGTTGTTGAAGCAGGGGATTGCCTTGGCACTCGTTGAGTCCTCGGCATTGGACAGTGACCCGTCTGGGTTTTATGTTGATGCGCGGGGCAAAGCACTTGATTGTGAGCGGACCGCACTTCCCTTTGTTGCCGCTAGCCCAAAATAGATTTCGTGGGCTACGGGGCAATAAATTGAACAAGTAATTCAGAGCTAATAATCGCCCCGACTCCAGAGTTGTCAGCAAGGTCAAGTGGTAAGCCGGCTGGTATTCCCAGTCGATCAACGGCACCTGCGACTGCGGGGTCCGGTGACGTGGACCCATGTCGCCACCAACTCGTGGCTTTCATGCTGAGCCGTTGGGCGATCAATGCGGCCGCTAGGTGTTCGGTTGTTCCGGTGATGACCGGTGTCATGCGTGCACTTGCTGTCAACAACAGACCTACGGTGTATTCGCAAGCAGGTGAGGATGCTGCTACCTGCATGGGTTCACCACGCTGGGGGATCAATGTGCTGATGTGCTGGCGAATAACTTGGAGAGATTCCATTGCCTGTTGGTCGGTAACACCGTGCTCTTGGAAATACACGGAGAAGGCATCTTTACGAGTCAGGAGGCCAATGATCGCCCGTGCAAGATGGGAGCATGTGTTGCTTGACGCGGTGAGAAAGATGATGGTTGCTCCAGAGTCAATGGCCGCGTTCGCGGAGTCTGACCCGGCCCGGAACCCGGTAACTTCCATGGCATCTGTATCGATTCGAGCGACAGTTACGGGAGTGTCGACGCGTGCAGTAACCCATGTGCCCAATTCGGCAAGTGAGCCGGTCACGAGCGGATTGAGTGGCATGGATTCGCGAGGAGTAAATGACGCTATCCGCTCAACGAGAGACTCGGGCGTGGAATGCATCACCTGCCCAGAATAGTGTGCATTCAGGAACTAGCCGGTGCGCGTTGGTTCAGCGGATCGAATGTAACGGGGGCCCCGAACGCAGCCTGTCGGGATGCTCGCCGGAGGAGGAAGAGAATCGGTCTGCCGGCAACCACAATGAGAAGCACTGTCAGAACTGCGCGAGGAATATCAAATCCCAACGAGGTTGCAATATTGAAACGAATCCAGGCCCCGAGATTTTCTGCGAGCCCTGCGCCGGGGACGAATGCGATCTGTTCCGGCAAATTAATCGAAAACGGCCAGAACCACAGGTTCAAGATAAATCCGTAGGCGACCATGGCGGCGGTGGAATACATGCCAAGAAGCAGAATCTCCCGTCCACCCCGTGCCTTCGGCAGCAAACCTGCGCCCAGGCCAACCCAGGCAGCAGCCAACATTTGGAATGGCAGCCACGGGCCAACACCTCCGGTGAACATGGCGGACACAAAAAGGGAAACCGAACCGAGGACAAAGCCGAATCCAGGCCCGAGCGCACGCCCGGCCAGAATGACTATGACCCAAATAGGCTCAATGCCTCCGAGCCCAGCCCCCAGTGGTCGAAGTGCGGCAATGACGGCAGCAAGAACTCCGAGTAGGGCTATTGATTTGGCGTTCATTCCGCCATCCGAGAGTTGCGCCAGAACAACAACGAGCAGGAGGGGAATGAGTGCTGCAAAGAGAATAGGTGCATCGGTGGAATGAGCGACAACAAATGAATCCGACGGTGCGAAAAATGGCCACAAAAAACTCGCCACCCCAATAATGGAAATCACGCCAATGGCGACGGCAGACGTTCTACCTACGGGGATAGCGTGCTTCACAAGGTTTCCACGTGATCGTGATTGTGGAGTGCTTCCTCTACTTCAGTGACGGTCAACCATTGCGAAGGCGCCAAGATCTTGGCGACCTGTGGCGCGAACATGGGTGATCCGGTTATGACATTCCCCGTGGCACCGTCCGCCACAACTTCAGCGTCGCCCAACATAACAACACGGGTTGCCATGTCAGCGACCAGCTCTACGTCATGTGTTGCCAAAATGACGCAGTGTCCCGTTTCCGCCAGCCCCCGCAATATGTCAGCGAGTCTGGTTTTTGTGGGGTAATCCAGCCCGCGGGTTGGTTCATCTAGCAAGATCAATGGCGGCTTTGATGCCACGATCATGCAGAGGGCCAAAATCATTTGTTGTCCCTCAGAGAGGTCCCGCGGATGTGTCGAGTCAATAACTTCAGGTGCCAATAACGCGAGGAGCGCACGTGTGGTGCCGGGTTCGCATCCGGCATCCGCATCCGAGTTACGACATTCAATAGCAATGCTCTGTGCCTCAAAAAGGTCGCTAGGTTCTTGGGGCACGAGTCCAACATGGTGAAGCAGGTCCCGATTTGGAATTTTGATCGGATCGAGCTCGTTCACGCGCACAAGACCTGACGTGGGTGTGTGTAGTCCGATCAGGGTTCGTAGCAATGTTGTCTTCCCTGCGCCATTGCGTCCCATTAAGGCAATGATCTCGCCGGAACTGGCATTCAAGGTGATATCCCGCAAAACAACGGAATGGCCGTACCCGACATCAAGATCGCGCACCTGGGCAATCACGGGTGTTGATTCTGCGACGACACGAAGCCGCGGGCGCTGGCCAGCCAAGCTACTTCGTAGTGGTCCGGCGTTTCGCCGAGCGTCGCGGATGGATACCGGGAGCGGATCCCATCCCGCAAGGCGACCGAGGTGGATGACGGGTGGAGCAATGGGGGAGCTTTGCATCATGGCGCTGGGTGTTCCGTTATGAATCTGCCCGTTCTCCAGCATGACAATGGAGTCGGCATACTGCACCACTCGTTCCAGGCGATGTTCCGCCATGACCACGGTCACACCGAGATCGTGTACCAACCGGTGAAGGGCGGCGAGGACTTCCTCCGCGGCACCGGGATCAAGTGCCGACGTTGGCTCATCCAGCACTAAAACTTCTGGGTGCGCCGTTAACACAGAGCCAATCGCCACACGTTGTTGCTGCCCACCGCTCAATGAACGCAATGGCCTATTCCGTAAATCGGCCAGCCCCAGGAGGTCTAGCGTTTCCTCAACACGGCGGCGCATTATCTGGGGTTCGATCCCCAGACTCTCCATGGAATAGGCGAGCTCGTCCTCGACGAGATCCGTGACAAACCCAGTGACGGGGTCCTGGGGGACAAACCCCACGAGATCAGCAAGCTCGCGGGGAGGATAGTCCTGGGTGCTGCGCCCTTTGATCTCGATTCGACCCTGAAGAAACCCGCCGGAGAAGTGGGGGACCAGACCGTTAATTGCCCGGAGAAATGTTGTCTTGCCGCTACCGGTCGCTCCCACGAGAAGTGCGAGTTCCCCGTCGGCGATATGCACCGAGATGTCTCGGAGAACCGGCTCAGGGGATTCACAGTCATCTGTTTCCGGATAAGTAAATGTGACCCGGTCGAATGTGATCATGCTAATGAACCTACTTTCTCGCGGGGTGGTGTTGACATGAGTGTTGATGGCGGTGGCGGCGTAGTGACCGCAGGTGTTATCGAGATCAGGAATGCCATAACCCCCCAGATTGGAAGGGTCGGCCATTGATCGAGTGCGGGGTGAAGCTGTTCCCATAGGGTCAGCGAGTTTCCGACTCGCATGTCAGCCCACACGTAGATGCCGAGGGTGAGCAGCCCGGATGCGACAACCGCATACTCCGGCAGCGACCATGTATCCGGCCGGTACACGGTTCGCTGATGGCTGCGTCCCGATTGCCACATGGCAAAAAGGGCCACCCCAACCCCCAGGGTTAAGGCCGGAAGCCCCAGTAGTGGGTGTGCATCGGAAGTAAACAGTCCATAGAGACCAATGATTACCAGGATGGTTGCCACGACGAGTGACGCGGTGATCATCCGGCGCAGTCGCGGTGATGTGTCGCCTACTCGCCCGTAGCCGCGTGAGTCCATAGATGCCGCGATATTGATGGATCTGTCCAGGGCACCAGCAAGGACGGGCATGGCGAGGCTGGTGTATGCCCTAACGCCATGGACGCGACGTCCCCTCAAACGCCGCATCTCGCGGATGCGAACGGCATCGGTAATGAGTTGCGGAATAAAACTCAGCGCTACGACCACGCTCACCCCTAACTCATAGAGAGCGGAAGGCATGGCCTTTAGCAATCGTGACGGTGAAGCCAGTGAATTTGCGGCGCCAACAACTATGGCGATTGTTGCTAATCGAAGTCCGTCGTACAACGCGGCGAGCAGGGATTCCACCATGACCGGTCCACCGATACGTAGTCCACTCATCCAGGTCGGCAGTGCGAATCCAGGAAGGATAAACAGTTCATGATTGCCTGTTGCGGCACCGAAAATAACTTGAAAGACAACGCGAATGACAATGATCATGACCCCGAGTGCCAGAAAGAACTCAAAGGACTTACCCCAAGGAGCATCTGGTTTGCGGGCTGAGACCACGATTGCTGCTGCGGAAATGAGGAGCATGAGGAGCAGTGGGTTTGTCACGCGAGTAGCCGCCGCAGCAAGGGACAGTGCCCATATCCACCAGGCAACGGGATGAAGCCAACGGCGCCGTGTCAGGATAGAAAAATTACTCATGCTGTCCGCCGGCGCCAGAAAAAGAAGCCAGCTACAGCGGCTAGACCAATGGCGACTGCCGTTCCTAACGGAGCCACGCTCGAAGACGGTGGAGGTGTCTGCTGGGGCTCGCCCTCAGATACCGCTGTTGATTCCTGCGTGGCTCGAGGGTCGAACTCCGCGGAACACTCCATGGCCGGGTAGGAGTTCATGGCGCAGATAAAGCCATTTTCTGTGCGTAAATCGACGACTGAATTGAGTAATTCGTAGCCGTTTGCATCGAGGGCTCCAGTAGCGCAGAGGACGGTCACGGTGGGGGGAACCTCGCCGTCAGGGGCAATATCGAGGGAACCGGAATCGATCACAAAAACCACTCGCTTGAGCTCAGGATCATTGGGGGTAGCACTGCAGGCTGAATCAAAAATCGCAGCCGGATCCATGGACGGAGCGACGGATGCGGAATCAGCATCCGTCGCAGCAAATACCCAGCCTTGTACTGAGCCGTCTGCGGGGAACGTGCTCGCTGGACCGAGTGGTGAATACACCCATTGTCCGGATTCAACGACCCAGAAGTTCCAAAATCGATAGGTGCTTGCCTGCGCCCATCCGGGCATGGCAAAGAGAACGATGATCACTGCAAGAAGTGTCAGTGCAGTTCGCTGTGCCATGCGGCAGATGGGCGCAGTAGGCATCTACTTGGTTTCAGACGACTGCAGTGCGGAAATGAGATTCACGCCGCCAAAGTTCTTGGCATTGGAGTTAGTCGCCACACTAACCATCAGCAGGGATCCCAAGGCACCAGCATTTGGCTGCCCATCTTTCAGCGCCCAGTCCCGGGCATTGCTTTTTAGGCTAGTCGTTGCATTGGCTACAGCGCGCTGTGCAACTGATTTGCCCGACATGGCAATCACCGTGAGAGCAGTGTTTCCAAGGTCATTTCCGTCGTAGGGGTAGTAGCTCAAAAGCGAATTCGCGGTGAGCTGCTTGGCGAGGTAACTCCCCAGTTTATTGGTCGCGTTCTTTCCGCATGCAGGGTTCTTTCCTTTATTCGGTGGTGAGTACACCGGAAGCGACGTTGTAATTCCAAAATACGCTTGCGCGCTGGCGGCGTTATTTGCACCGGGCACCGCAGTTTGGAATTGAGCCGCTCCTCCTCGCGATTCATCACATGGAATGACCAGGGACCCGAGGAATCGTTGTATTTTTTTGGTTGCGGTTTGGCTCACTCCCAGCCCCCGAAGGGCGGCCAAACTTAATCCGCTCGAGTTCGCATCCGGTGTTCCTCCTGCATAGGAAGGGATACCAAGAGTTCCATTGGGTTGCTCTTGAGCAATCGACACCAGCCACCGGGCAGCCTTTTCCGCTGCCTTCTCCCGACCAACCGATTCGAGAGCCATGACTGCCCACGCAGTTTGATCCGCGGATGGACCACTGAAGTTCACCGGATCGGATGTGCCGCATGGCACGGAACTATCGGCCCGATATCCCTGAAATGAGCCATTGGCGCATTGCTGCTTAAGTAGCCAGTTCACGGCACTTGCGCTGGGAGTAATGCGAGCAGAAACAAGTCCAAGAATCGCCTGCGACTGCAGCTGTACCGACGAATATTCATTCGGTGCCCCGTAGAGGCCCTTGTTGGATGTTGCCGCGATAGCGGGGGATGAGGCGGAGTTGGCAACCAGTGCCAATGCGCCGATACTGAGGGCGATTGCGCGTAATCGTTGTGTGGTGATGGAACTTTTCATGACCCTAGGGTCCTTTCAGGTGAGTGGTCCCTGGACCACGCCCTGCGCTAAGCCAACCCACATAAAAACCCTTGCCAAACAGCAGCAAGGGAGGGGTCAAGCTTTCGCTTGAGCGCTCGTCCCGTTACCTCGACGGATGACCGCTCGTATGCGCTAGGTGCTCCGACTTATCAGAATGATCCTGAAATACGGTTGCGGGACAGCGACGGATTCACACCGAACTTCCCCTAGATTCACATACGTCGATTCAGTTGTAGACGAACCTCACCACGGGGAAGGGGTCCATGTCAACGTGAACACGTATTTTGGGTTCACTGATCGAAACCCGTGAACACGGATTGTCTGTTATGGGTGGTGTTATTCGGGTCGGAGGTTCATGGGCCCGTAAACCTCGCGGTCTCCATCCATGAGCGTGACATAACCAACACCGGATGCCAGCATGGCTCGCCAGGTATCGCTGACAAATGCTTCCGCATCAGCCTGTGTAGGGAACCCAGTGGTGACACACGGCTCGACTGGAGTGTCAATCGCGTTGCCATCTAGGTCAAAATAATTCCAGGACCAGGCCATGTGTTTCCTCCTTGAGTGTCTGTCTTGGTCAATTCTAGGGAGCGGTGTTGATTACGGACGAACTTCAGGGGAGACAGTCAAGGCGGGGTCGGTAAGAACGAGATCACCGAGTGCGTAATCGATAGCGCTCAAGACATCTTCGGGCAGCGTTATACCTGAAGCTTGGGCGTTCTCCGCTATTTGTTCGGGTCGTGAGGCACCCACAATGGCCGAAGAGACATTGGGATTACTCAGAACCCAGGCAATGGCCAGTTGTGCCGGTGTGAGTTTCATGTCGGCAGCAATCGGTTGAAGTTTGGCTACTGCCTGCAAAATGTCATCGCGCAACCACCGAGTGACGAAATCGGCACCGCCATTGGTATCCGTTGCGCGACTGCCCTCAGGGACCGGTTCACCGGCTTTGTATTTCCCAGTGAGCACGCCTTGAGCAATGGGGGACCAGACAATCTGACCGATTCCCAGTTCCTCGCACGTGGGAACAACTTCAGTTTCAATTACACGCCACAGCATGTTGTACTGCGGCTGATTGCTGATTATTCGATCGAACCCCATGTCACTCGCTATCCGAATGGCATCGCGGATTTGCTGAGCATTCCACTCACTGACACCAACGTAGAGAACTTTTCCTTGACGAACGAGGTCATCAAAGGCACGCAGAGTTTCTTCCAGCGGTGTCTCGTAGTCGTAGCGATGCGCTTGGTACAGGTCGATGTAATCGGTCTGGAGTCGGCGAAGCGATCCCTCACAGGACTCCATGATGTGTTTTCGGGAAAGCCCGCGATCATTGACCCCCGGTCCGGTTGGCCAGTACACCTTGGTGAAAATCTCCAGACCTTCACGACGTTGACCCTTGAGCGCGTTGCCCATAACAACTTCCGCCTTGGTCGCCGCGTAAACATCAGCGGTGTCAAAGGTTGTAATGCCCGCGTCCAGGGCCGCATGCATGGTCTCTATGGCAAGGTGATCGGCAACTTGGGAGCCGTGTGTGACCCAGTTTCCATATGTTATTTCGCTGATTTTGAGGCCACTGCGACCAAGAAGTCGATAGTCCATGGGCTGTCCTTAATCTTTTTTCTTGGAACGACCACCGCGCGTTACCCGCGGCTTGGGCATGCGAAGACGCCGATACTGGAGCACCCGCATTAATGCATACAGAGTCACGCCCTTGCGCTCTGATTTATCGGGGAATTGTTTCTTGACACGGATATTCAATTGAATGATCAGAATCGTGGTGTCTAGCACAATGAGCGCAGCCACCATGAAGAATGCCAGAGAGACAAATTGCTGGACCGCAACATTGGGAACAAAGCCAAGTACAAGCACCACGAGAGCCATGAAAATGAAGTACTCGGCGACCGTGTATCGCCCGTCAACAAAATCACGGACGTATGCTCGAACCGGGCCCTGGTCTCGAGCTGGCAGGTAACGCGGGTCTCCAGCCAGCATGCCTTCTCGCTGCCGGGCGCGAGCCAGCCGATCCGCCTCGCGGGCAGCCTTTTTGCCCTCTTTGGTGCCCCGAGGGGCGCGGATGGTTGTTTTGCGTGCCGCTTCCGCTTCCTTACGGGAAGGCGTGGGGCGGCCCTTTCCCTGGGAAGGGGTGGAATCCGCGGGTGCCACGTCGGCCGATGGGGTGGTTTTCTTCTGTCCAAACATGATGTGCTCAGACTATCCCTACTCCTGTGTGCGCAGTTTACTTGCTCCATTTACTCTAGAGGGACATTCCGGTCAGGTACCGATCGGCAATCGAAGGGAAATGGCATGGGTCTCTGGCAGCGCTTCACTCTAATTTTCAAGTCCAAGGCGAATAAGGCTCTGAACAAGGCTGAGGATCCTCGCGAGGTTTTGGACTATTCCTATGAAAAGCAGTTGGAACTGCTGCAAAAGGTTCGTCGCGGTGTTGCAGACGTTGCCACCAGCCGTAAGCGGATTGAGCTCCAGGTACAGGGGCTGCAGAAGCAAGAGGTCAAACTTGAGGAGCAGGCACGTGCGGCTTTAGCCGGAAACCGCGAAGATCTCGCGCGTGAAGCACTGGTTCGTCGTAGTGGACTGCATCAGCAAATTGCTGACCTCAACGGTCAACTTGCACAACTCCAGGAGCAAGAGGAAAAACTGATTGTTGCTTCCCAGCAGTTACAGAGCAAGGTGGAGGCATTTCGCACGCGCAAGGAAACAATTAAGGCGACGTACTCTGCAGCTGAGGCTCAAACGAAAATCAATGAGGCATTTACTGGTATCTCTTCGGAACTCGGTGACGTTGGATTAGCTGTGCAGCGCGCTGAAGACAAAACAGCGGAGATGCAAGCTCGCGCCGGTGCGATCGACGAGCTCATGGCTTCAGGTGCGCTGAATGATCCGTCTGGGATGAGCAAGGACAGCATCACCGTGGAACTTGAGCGCATGGCTAGTGAAACGGAAGTTGAAGCTCAACTTGCTGCACTCAAGAATCAATTGGGCTCGGCAGAGAAAAAAGCCATCGAGGAATAAGGCACCTGAGATAAAAGGCAAAATGGTTTCCTAGCGTGAATTCGCCGGCTCATTTACTTCTGGTGCATGGAGCGTCACATGGCGCTTGGTGCTGGTCTGGCGTTATCCAAGAGCTAGACACGCTAGGGGTGCCGGCAACAGCATTTAACCTCCCTGGTTCAGGGAGTGACACCACTCCGCGGCGGGATGTCACGTTGCAGGACTACATCACTGCCACTATCCAGCAGATTGATGACACGGATGCGGCGCGAGTTGTGCTCGTTGGTCATTCACTGGCGGGAATCATTCTTCCTGTGGTAGCAGCCGCTCGACCAGAGAAAATTGCGGCATTGGTTTTTGTGGCCAGTGTGGTGTTGAACTCTGGGGAACGGGGAATTGATTCCATTCCTGAGGACAGGAGAGCTACCTATTTCGACATGGCTCAGGAATCGGAGGACTACACCATTCTGCCCAGCTTTGAGAATGCTCAAACTCGGTTCTTTTCACATTTGGAGTTAGCGGCGGCACAGGAGGCATACGCCCAACTCACACCACAGCCTTTTGAACCGTACTTGAGCGAGGTCGCCCGCGGAGTTGATTCCGTTGTCATTCCGTCGGTTTATCTATTGCTAGAACAGGATGCAACGTTCAAGCCCCCGGTCGCTGAAGGCTTTGCCAGCAAAGCGGGTGTCGTGCCAGACCGAATGGCGGGGGACCATTGCGTCATGCTCTCTGATCCATTTGCGTTGGCTGAGAAATTAGCGCACTATGCACGGAGAGACTGGGCGACATAGATTGGCCACGAGCCATGTGGTGACGTGGCCAAGCATGAGAGGCAGTGAATAAAGCGATGGCACAAACTCGGTACGGCAAAGATTCAGGTTTAACCGCCCGAATGTTTGGCACCCTCTTTGGCTTGGGTCTTTTGTATGTGGTGTTGGCGGCAGTGCTGATCGCCGTGGGCATTAATGCGGTATTTGTTTTGGTCTTATCGGGAGGATTTCTGTTCTTCCAATGGTGGTTTTCTGACACGCTCTCCATGAAAGCCATGCGGGCAGTTGAGGTGACCCCTGAGCAAGCCCCGCAACTTCATGCACTGGTGGACCGGATTTGTGCCATGGCAGATATGAAGAAACCACGAGTCGGAATTTCTGATTCCCCCGTGCCGAATGCCTTTGCCACGGGTCGGAGCCCGAATCGGTCCGTTGTTGTGGTCACCACGGGGATCCTCAAGAAACTGGATGAAGCAGAGTTAGAAGGCGTATTAGCTCACGAGCTCTCACATGTGGCACATCGCGATGTCACCGTCATGACAATCGCTTCGTTCACATCCATCCTTGCCGGATTCCTCACCCGTAGCGCCATGTGGGGATCCATGATGCGCGACCGTCGGGATCAAAACACGGCGGTGGTCTTTATGGCTGTCATGGTGGTGTCGATTCTCGTCTACTTCATTTCCTTCCTCCTTATCCGTGCACTCTCCAGATACCGTGAGTTGGGTGCCGATCGTGGCGCTGCCCTTCTGACAGGCCGCCCCAGCGCCCTCGCGAGCGCTCTCGTGAAAATCAGTGGAGAAATGAGCGCAATTCCAGACAAAGACCTACGTGCCATGGAACCTGTGAGTGCATTTGCCTTTGCGCCTGCATTTAAGGGAAATAAGGGACTTGGCATGGAGGCGATTTTTGCCACCCACCCATCATTGGACAAGCGACTCGAGCAACTCGCCAAAATCTCTGCTCAGTTAGGTGATCGCTGATCGTGGGATTTTTCGATGCCCTGCGCGGGCGTAAGGATCCAGTTCGGCCGAACCTTGATGCACTGTTCGCGCTGCCATCTGCAGCGATCACCATGCAGGTTGACCTGGGGCTAACACCCACTGGGGTGGGTGCCGTGTGCTTTCGGGCGCCGGAAGGTACGGCTTTCGCTGACGTGGAATGTGAGATCCGACAGCTTCTTGACGCTGATGGTGGTCCCAAAGTCGAAGCTAGCGCCGATGAATACGGATTTGATTGGCTGACGATCCGCACTGACCCACCGGACCTTTCGGCGGTTGTCACTGACGCGCATGCTGTCAATGTCTCTCTGGTTCAAGCAGGTTTTGGCCCGCAATTGTTGTGTTCGCTGTTTTATTTTGCCAATGGTGATGGCGATATTTCCACTTTGGTGTACCTCTTTAAGCGAGGCACTTTCTACCCATTCGTGCCCGCGAGGGGAGATAAGACGCGCGACAACGTTGCTGAACTGAAAATGCGTGACAAACTCCACGGAGAATTACCGGTGGAAAAGGATGTATCGCGGTGGTTCGCCCTGTGGGATGCACCTGGGTTGGAGCTGCTGTGACGCAGGAGCAGAAGTACCGAGTCGTGGAAATCCGGGAGGGTGTGGAGATTCGGGAGTACGAGCCCTGTGTGGTCGCGGAGATCACAATGTCGGGTGACGCGAGTCGAGTAGGCACGAGAGCCTTTGGTCCGCTTGTTGGTTATATCAGTAAGAACCAGATCGACATGACGTCTCCCGTGATTCAAGAACGCGGCACTGAGAGTGGCGAGTGGACTGTGGCTTTTGTTCTCCCGCATGGACAAGATCTGGATCAATTGCCTGATCCACAGAATCCTCGGGTGACTTTGCGGCAGGTGCCAGGGCAGCTATGTGCAGCAATTAGGTGGTCAGGTTCCTGGAAGTACAGTGAAGTAGAAAAACGTTTGGTGACACTGGAACAGAGAATCCGCCAATGGGGATTTCATGCCGCCGGGGTGCCTCGGTGGGCTCGCTACGACCCACCGTGGAAACCATGGTTTGCCCGCCGCAATGAAGTCATCCTGCCGATTTCACGCTGAATACCGCTATTTCGTTTCCACTGTGCAAACATGCAGCCATGAGAAAAATAACAATGATTCTTGCGTCGGCTACCTTGGTCGCAACATCGCTTCCGTTCGTGGCTGTTTCAAGCGCTAGTGCTCTCGATCTACCCACTCCATCTAATTCCGTGTGCAGCGAAGGAAATAACAATTCGAACTACGCATGCATGGAAGTGAATAAGCAGAAAGTTCCCTCGGGGGACACTGTCACCTTTACTGGGAAGATTTCGAGTGTTGCGTCCAAGTACCTCAAGCAATGGACAAAGGGCGACAATGTTGTTTGTTTGACGCGCTACAAAACAAAGCCCGAAGCTGATGGCAGCTGGCCATGGCAGTACCTGGAAGCTGCATGCACCACGGTCAGGAAGAATGGTGAATTCACCATCAACGCTGAATTCGGTCGCAAAGGTTCCTATTACTACGGTCTCGAAATGGGACCATGCCGCGGCTCCAAAGCGCTCTGTGGAGATGGCGATCCCGGACTGATCGGTGTTTATGGCAAGGGCGATAAAGCACTGTTGCTGAAAACAACCTGATATCCAAGATTAGAGAGCGCCCGCGAATGTTGTTCATGGGCGCTCTCTAATCGGCGGCAGGGGATGCGCCAGGCAGAGCGAGCATGCGATCAAGTGCCACGGCGGCCCAGCGTGCTGTCTCAGGCTCGACGGTGATCTGATTCACAACATTGCCGGTGACCAATTGCTCGAGGGACCACACCAGGTGGGGCAAATCAATGCGATTCATGGTGGAGCAGAAACAGACTGTCTTGTCGAGATAAACGATCTCCTTGTCAGGATGCGCTAGGGCTAAGCGTTTGACGAGGTTCAATTCGGTTCCAATTGCCCAGGCAGATCCAGCCGGGGCTGCATCAATAGCGGCAATGATTTTTTCGGTGGATCCGACCATGTCTGCTTTCTCTACGACTTCATAGGTGCACTCTGGATGCACAATCACCGTGATACCTGGAACTTTGGCTCGTACGTCGTCAACGCACTCCGCTGTAAAACGGCCATGGACGCTGCAGTGCCCCTTCCACAGGATCACCTTGGCATTACGTAATTGATCAATTGTTAAGCCGCCGAGGGGACGGTTGGGGTTATACACCACACAATCGTCCAGGCTCAGTCCCAGATCTCGCACCGCCGTGTTGCGACCCAAGTGTTGATCGGGCAGAAAGAGGATTTTTTCTCCCTGGTCAAATGCCCATTGCATGCTGCTGTGTGCATTGCTGGATGTACAGATTGATCCTCCGTGAAGGCCGGTAAAGGCCTTGATGGCGGCAGTCGAGTTCATGTACGTAATGGGAATGGTGGTATCGGCGATTCCAGCGGCGGTGAGGTCAGCCCAACACTGCTCGACCTGGGAAATCTCAGCCATGTCTGCCATGGAGCATCCGGCGGCGAGGTCTGGCAAAACGACTTTCTGACTATCGGAGGTCAATATGTCGGCGCTTTCCGCCATGAAGTGAACTCCACAGAAAACAATGAACTCGGCAGCAGGTCGAGCGGCAGCCTGTTGGGCTAATTTGAAGGAGTCACCGGTGACGTCGGCGAATTGAATGACTTCATCCCGCTGGTAGTGGTGGCCCAGGATAAATAGTCTGTCGCCGAGAGCTGCTCTTGCTCTCTCTGCCCGTTCGATCAGATCGGGATCAGAAGCCGGCGGCAAGTCACCGGGACACTCGACACCCCTCTCGCTGGATGAATCAGCATTAGTGCCCAGGAGGAGTAGGGCAAGGGGCGTTGGAGCGGGATCAACGAAGGTTCCGGCCATTTACATATTGTGCACGCGACCGACACATCAAGGATGCGTGGGGCGGGAGGTGCGGAAAATGTCGATGGGGCTTAGTCTTATACGCATAGGGTTGCCTACTACGGTAGCTTCATCGTTTTTTCCTAGAAAGTGAGCGCACATGTCAACGGAATCCCACGTTTCGGAAATCACACTGACCGACGGTCTCTTACTCAGTGACGCCGCCGCTGACAAGGTCAAAGTTCTCCTTGAATCTGAGGGACGCGACGATCTTGCGCTTCGTATCGCCGTTCAACCAGGCGGTTGTTCTGGACTTCGGTACCAGTTGTTCTTCGATGACCGGAATCTCGACGGCGATGTCGTTAAGGATTTCAATGGTGTACATGTGGTCACTGACCGCATGAGTGCGCCCTACCTCAGCGGTGCCACCATTGATTTCGTGGACACCATTGAGAAGCAGGGATTCACGATTGATAACCCGAACGCGACTGGTTCGTGCGCGTGCGGCGATTCATTCCACTAAATTCCCCTTGTGCCACTGAGAATGTAACGAGTGCAAACACATTCGGCTCGCCGCATTGTCGTGCGGGTTGTGCACGGTAACGGGTAGGCTCTCGCAACGTGGCGATTCTGATTACTGGGTCCATTGCGACCGATCATCTAATGACCTTTCCCGGCAACTTTGTCGATTCCCTCGTGGAAGGAAAACTCGACAAGGTCTCACTGTCTTTCTTGGTGGACGAATTAGAGATTCGGCGTGGGGGAGTGGCACCAAATATTGCCTTCGGCATGGGCTGCCTGGGTTTGAGTCCGGTGCTCGTCGGTGCAGTCGGTCCTGATTTTGCTGACTATGAAAGCTGGCTCAATCGACATGGAGTGGACACCAGTGGCGTTCACGTGTCCGATTCTGCGCACACGGCTCGATTCGTGTGTACCACGGATGCAGAGCAAAACCAGATTGCTACTTTCTATGCCGGAGCCATGACCGAGGCTCGCAATATTGAGTTGAAGCCCATCATTGACCAAGCGGGGTCCGCTGACATTGTGCTGATTGGTGCCAACGATCCGCTCGCCATGCAGCGCCACACCGACGAATGTCGTTTCCGCGGCTATCCCTTCGCCGCTGACCCCTCACAGCAATTAGCCCGAATGAGCGGAGACGAGGTCAAACCCCTCATTGAGGGCGCGGAGTACCTCTTTACCAATGAATACGAGTCGGCGCTGATTGAGCAAAAGACGGGGTGGAACACCAGCGATATCGCTTCAATGGTCAACGTTCGAGTCACGACTTTGGGAGCGAAAGGCGCTCGTATCGAACGTCGGGGTGAACCATCAGTTTCTGTGCCTATTGCCGAGGAATTACGTAAGGCAGACCCCACCGGCGTGGGCGATGCATTCCGTGCCGGTTTCCTCTCCGGTCAGGCGTGGGGTTTATCCGACGAGCGCTCAGCGCAGATTGGCTCGCTGCTGGCAACCTACGTGATTGAGACCGTCGGTACGCAGGAGTATGAATTAGCCCAACGCCATTTCCTCGAGCGAATGGCACAAAGCTATGGAGACTCGGCAGCTGCGGAAGTAGAAACACATATTTCCTGTCCCCGTCCCTA
>DIUQ01000033.1:6585-10431 GCA_002422375.1 bacterium UBA6154 | reverse complement strand
GTGATGACGTTGCTGCAGTCAAAGGTAGCTCGATCATGGCCCGAGTGATCACGAATGCCGTTCACAATTGGACTGCAATCCCCGACTCGGATATTTCGATAACAACCGAATCCGGAATCAACCTGCGGCTAACGCGCGGGCAGATACGCGATGCACGTAAAAGCACCAGTCGCCGCGCCAGTTACCACGCAAATCGGGAGTCATTTATTAAACGACTACTTGATTACCTTGCTCGAAACGTGGCCGCAGACCGTGGAGACGAACAACCGGATCAAGAAACTCGGGCCGACTACGTTGCTGACTTCATTGACGACAGACATGTCCGACGCACCTTGAATCTCATGTGGATGCCAACCACTGCTGAAAAAGTAATATCCCGGCTGTACACAGACTCTCGCTTTTTATCACAATGCGCTGATGGAATTCTCACTCAGGAACAACAACAATTACTGCTTCGAACAGTGGATCGACAGCAACCAGCTTGGACCGTAGACGATGTCCCGTTGCTGGATGAATGTGCTGATCTACTCGGTGAATGGATTCGACCTAAAGCAAGGACGTATGAGAATTCCGAGTATCGGGAATTGTCAGCAGCCGATCTGCATGCTGGTCACCGCGACCACAGTGGGCCCTCTACCACCGTTGCGGAGCGCGCCTATCTAGACCGCGAGTGGGTTTATGGGCATATCGTCGTTGACGAGGCCCAGGAGTTAAGTCAGATGGCCTGGCGTTCTATTTCCCGACGAGCCGTGCGCAAATCACTGACCATTGTGGGAGATCTCCAACAAAGCTCACACCCCGCTGGCGCACGCACATGGGAATCTGCACTGGAATGGGCCGCGGACAAAGTTGTGATAAACACATTGACTATCACCTATCGAATAACCTCCGAAACTGTTGACACTGCTGTCAATCAGCTCGTTCGCGCCGGTGGTACTGCGCCGGATCTCGTTTCCATTAGGCATGGTGAACCAACGCGCGAAATTTCACTTCCACTCCATGACTGGATTCCGTACATTCTGGAGCAGACCCATGATTTGGACGGCCGCGCCTGTGTGATTCTTCCTGATCAGGACGCAGACTCCCTGCGCGAACGATTTAACAAGAGCGAGAACCCCTCTTTCGGCTTCGGTGCCCTTGCTCTCGATTCAAAGATCGCCATACTCAGCGCGAAAGAGACAAAAGGTCTCGAATTCGATGCTGTCTTTGTCTGCGACCCAGACCGTCTTCGCCAACAAGGTGTGCGTGGCTCCGATATTTTTGTTGCTTGTACTCGGGCAACGCACCGCCTGTTTCTCCTCACCCCGACTGACTAGCCTCCTCCAAGCCGGAAGCAATTCGAAGTAGTTGCGCGTAAGTGAGTCCCTTTGTCTGAATAACAATGTCCGTCCCCGTGGCGTTTTTACCGGCTGTCGAAGCGGGCAAACGCAATCCCAGATAACCCCCATATCGCAGTACATCCCGTTTAATGCAGGAGACTCGGTCAACCTCGCCCGTCACATAGACATTTCGATCACAGTTGGCGAATATGTGGACTTTGACAGCAACCCGCTTGCCGTTGACCTCTCGCTGGAGGGTGACACGACCAACCGGCCGGCGAGCTAGGTCTGGTTGCGGTTCGGCGGCCCACGCCGAAGTTGCCCATTTTTCACTCAGAATGAAGTTCTTTGAAATTTTCCCGTACATCCCCGTTGCGCTGGTCATTTTGTAGGACCGCGTGGCGGCAGACTGACCAATTCTCTGAAAAGCAATGACTTGAATTTTATCTGATAAGGACAACCCAGCCTTGTACGTCGGTGCATAGAGAGTTCCTCGTTCCCCGAGGACAGCACTGGCCTTGCTCCATGTCGGATAATTGTCATTAATGTTCTCCGCACCGTGTGCAACAGGAATGGCAACCGTCGAAATGCAGGCGAGAGCACAGAAAAATATGAATGAACGGAGTTTCATGTGGCTCCCCTTCCTCGCAACAATTCGGCGTAACATCACTCTGTATACCAGAGAGCAACGCAGGAGAGGGGAACGCGTGAGCAAGTCACCACGTGAGCATCAATCACCCGGTGGAATGGATAAACGGTGGCCCCGTTCTATTTACTCCACAGGGAGCGAGCCTGACCCACGATTCACTCTGGCTAATGAGCGCACATTTCTTGCATGGATTCGCACCGGCCTGGCCTTTATCGCCGGTGGCATTGCCCTAAATGCCGTGAGTTTTTCGATAGCCCCTGATACTCGCCGGTGGCTCTCAGTGATTGCCCTCGCAATCGGCGCAGCCCTTGCCCTCTGGGCGTGGTACTCCTGGTCACGCGTTGAGCGAGCAATGCGGAACAGATCTCCGTTACCGCATTCCCCAGCCCTGGTGGTGCTCTCCGCTGCCGTGCTGGCCATTGCTGTGTTCTCTGCCATCGCATTCCTCTAGCCATGACCACACCAGAACCTGCGCCAGCGGATGGTCCCCTCGACCAAGGAATGCCACAGGAACGAACCCTGCTGTCTTGGCGCCGCACAGCATTGACACTCGCAATAGCGGGGTTCGCTTTGGCCCGCCTGGCGCTGAACGCGTCCCCGATTTTGGCTGGGGTAATGACAGCAATCGCGCTCAGCGTTGTACTCATTGTGATTATTAATTCAATGCGCCGTTACCGTGATGGCGATCCAGTGGAAACGGGAGGAAAGACGGCCGCCATGCTATCCGTGACGACGTTCTCCCTAGCCCTGGTGGAAATTGCCCTGATTATTCAGGAATAAGTGCGGCCGGCCTAACTGTCATCGTTGGAGACCAAGGGGGCCCAGTTGAAGACCACTTCGGTGCGCATCACAATGTCTTGGACGGACAGATTAGATCGACTAATGATCGACCAGGCCAATCCCACGGGAAACACCACAGAGAAGAGCGCTCTGCCCGCTGCCTGACCAATGCTGAGCGTGCCACCCGAACGAGTTTGTACCCGCAAACCCATGAGTACATTCCCCAGCGACCTACCGCCGGAAGCCCAACTCCACGTCCAATAAGCCCACATCAGAAAATAACCGACCAATAACAGGGGTAGCCCGGATATTGGTGGAATATCGTAAAAAACACTCAAGATATATCGCAATCCCAACCACAAGCCATACGTGCCGACGAGGAGCAAGGCGATCATTGCTATATCAATCAGCACTGCAATAAATCGGGATGTGAATCCTGCGGGAAGCCCTTGAATATTGCGCGCCCGACTGGGCATTGCGTTGAAGTGAACGGCCTGACTTGGTGAGAATTCTTGGCGGAACTGCTTAAAGCTAGTCATGCACTACTCACATCAGTGTCCGCTGACCGCACCTTACTTCGAAAAAGTACCCTGTCCACAATCCCACTGACAAAATTATCTGTGGTAATGGCCTGGAATCTCAGAATTCCCAAGAGGTCATCGGCTACCCCGCCAGTGCTTTCGCGCACAAGACCGGGGAGATCGATTTCCTCAATGACATAGTCGGCGATCTCGGTCATGGGGATTCGGTCCAGTATGGGATTAATATCTGCCCTCGCCACAATCGCGTTGATGTCCACATGCTGAACAACAATCTCTGTCAGGTTGACTCGGGAGACAACCGCATTTACTACTGGTGGGACGACCTCGTCGAGGACCGCATTGACAGCTGTCTTGGACGTTTCAGATGCGAGGTGTACGAGCGTTTCGGTGGTGAATCGGGCAATACCAAAAATCCCGTGCCAGGCGTTGACTGTTCCACTGATTACCGGATACAAAGCTCCTGCATTAATCGGAACATCCACGTCAAATTCGACGGACTCCTGCATGACGTCGAAATCTTCCATGGGAATGTTTTCTCTGACCGCTATTGCGCGGT
>DIUQ01000033.1:0-6534 GCA_002422375.1 bacterium UBA6154 | reverse complement strand
ATGCTCTCGGCATAGATGGTGTCGCCGATATACACAGGATGCGTCAGTTTGATATCAGTCCATCCGAGGTTTGCTACCGCGTTCTGGCTCATGTCAATGACAGAAAGCCCCAGTACTAATGCCACGGTGAGCCCGGAGTTAACAATGATGCGACCCTGGGTAATGGGGTTGCTTTCAGCCAGGTGTGCATTGAAGTGATTCTGATTGGTGTTACAGGTCAACAACGTGAACCAGGTGGAATCAGCTTCACTGATGGTTCGGCCGAACGGATGCTGATAGGTGGTTCCGACTTCAAAGTCCTCAAAGAATCGCCCCAGCTGGGCAGGTATAACGGCGCTCGATTCGCCGGAATGATCTGTCACAGGATTTCTACTGCTCACCCTCGGTGCGCTTGCGCCAGCGCTCTTCCATGCGATTCATGAAGCCATCCGATTTCGGCGCCTTGGGCATCTTGGTGATTGGTGTTTCAGCTCCCCCATCAACGGCTTCGCTGTCAGGGGTTACCGCGCGAGTGGTAAATGCGGTGTAGGTGATTACCGCTCCAATGAGCATGACAGTAAATCCAGCAACACCGAGTGCAGGAGTAAAGGCAACACCGGCAACGAGTAACCCCAGCCCGGCTAAGACGGCTAAGACACCGAGGGCTGCTCGACCTCGACTGGCGCTTCCACCGGCGGTACGGAGGTTGGCGGCAAATTTGGGATCGTCCGCGTAGAGGGCCTGCTCCATCTGTTCCAGCAGTTTTTGCTCGTGCTCAGAGAGTGGCACCTGAGCCCCCTTTCAACGCGATAGTGGATTGCTCCACCGGACTAGGTCAAGGATATGACGAATACGGCTCAGGGCAAACCGTTGCCCCATTATTTCTCCCACCCAGGCCTATTCCCCCGTGGAATGGGGTGAATTCGGGCCTGGATCGGTGGTGGCACCCTGTTCCACCCCTGGGATGGTTCGACCGGGTCGCACTGCCCCCGGTCCGAATTTAGATCGGAGTGCGTCGATAGCCAACTCGGCGTCGCGGCGGCCATGCTCTGGCTCACCAAAGAGCAGTTGTTCCGGTGCATCTGTCGCCGGAACCAGTCCATCCACTTTGACCCCGACCAAGCGGATCCGAACACGTTGCAATCCCAAGGCGAGGTACAAGTTCCACGTTGTGGAATAAATGTCGTGGGCGAGATCGGTATAACCGGCCGTCTTGGATCGAGTAATAGTGGTGAAATCAGCGAAGCGAAGTTTCAATGTCACGGTTTTGCCGCGATAGCCCGCCGCTCGCAGCCGGGCGGCCACCTTGTCGGACAGATGGGAAATTTCCGAGCGGATTACTTCCGGGTCATCTATATCGTAAGCAAAAGTGTTTTCATTGCTGACACTCTTCTCCGGTTCATGGGGAGTCACTGTGCGCGGATCGCGACCCCAGGAAAGCTCGTGGAGTGCCGTCCCCGTTGCACCGAGCGCTCGCGTCAGCGTGGCCACCGGAGTGTGCGCAATATCTCCGACGGTGCGCATTCCGAGGCGAGTGAGCTGCTCCTCTGTTTTCTCGCCTACACCCCAGAGCGATCCAATAGGCAACGGATGCAGGAAGTCGATAACGGAATCCACCGGGACCAGGAGTAATCCGTCAGGCTTGGCTCGGGTTGATGCCAACTTGGCGACAAACTTTGTTGAGGCCACCCCCACCGAGCAGGTGATTCCTTGCTCGTCAAATACTCGCGCTCGGATCAGTTCGGCGATTCCCACCGGGTGGGACAATCGGCGCAGCGCACCGGAAACATCGAGGAATGCTTCGTCGAGGCTAATGGATTCCACCAGCGGGGTAATCGATTCAAACAGTGCCATAACACTGCGGCTGACGGTCGCGTACTTGTCATGATGTGGTGACAAAATGATGATTTCCGGTGCAATACGTCGCGCCCGTGATAGCGGCATGGCGGAATGCACTCCCAGTGCCCGCGCTTCATAGGTGGCGGTCAGCACTACCCCCCGGTTACCTTGGGCGGCGATAACTACTGGCTTACCAACGAGCTCCGGACGATCCCGCAATTCCACCGATGCATAAAAAGCATCCATATCAACATGGAGAATGGTGCAACCAGTGTCGTTGGTTCCGAATTCGACTTTGCCGCTCGGGCGCCGAACCTGACTCCTGCTCATGTGGTCTTCCTTGCTGATGTGTCGATGAATTGATTATGCCCCGAATTGCGCAATCGGCTTACCACCCTGGTGTTCCCGGCGATCTGTGCCACAACTTGCTCGGCGCTTGGGTAACGGGAACTCCGATAGCGGAATAAGGGGACTGTCGAAATCCACTGGCGTGAATGAGAGCTACCCGCTTGACCGGCGCACCGGTATCAGGAATCGGGTGGGCGCGAACATGATCATTGACGGCGGGGATACCGCCGTCTCGCCATATTTTTCGAATGGTCCCCAGATCCCAACATCCGGTGGCGCGCAGCGAAATCCCCCGGGGACCAGTTCGGCGGGTAATTCCGCGCACAAGCAGGATCCACGAGTTGAACAGATCGTGAGCAAAAGGACCCTGAGCGTCTTCAAAGAAGGTGGCATCGAGTGGTCCGGTGGAGTCGTCAAGGGTCAGAAATACCACGCGCTTGCCACTGCGCACCGGAGGCATTTGGGTTGCAACTTTGACTCCCGCGACAAATATTTCTTCCTGGGATCGGCATTGCACAAGATCACGGGATTGAACAACGGCAAGGGCTGATAGGCAATCAGCATAAAAATCCATGACGTGGGAGCTGACATCTAAACCAAGGACTTCAAGTTCTGACCGCACTCGTTCACCAGCAGTCATTTCCGGTAAACCCGATCCGGTCACCGAGACGGAGTCGGAAATATCGAAGGACATTTGGGCGGTTGTCACTGCGGCAGTGCGAGACAGGTCAGCGATTTGCAGGAGTAAATCTCGGCGGGTCAGGCGGCCCGTCCCCGCATGCTCGTGAAATCCGTAGAGCGAGTCGAGCGCTCCGGCAACCACAAGGTTCTCCGCCACCGGTCGTGATGGACGGGCGCGCTGCCACAGATCAGATAGTGAGGAATACGGCTGACCCTGTATGAGTCGATCAATTTCTTCTTGAGTTATTTCCTTGACGTCGGTAAAGGGAATTCGTATTCCCCACACAGTTGTAGCCCCCTCAACTTCCTCCAGTCGATATGTGTCAGCGGAGTGATTAACGTCCAAGCTCAGGATCGGAACACCAAAGTTTCGAGCGTCGTCCAGTAGAAGGCGCTTGGGGTACATACCGGGATCGTGGGTGAGTAAACCGCAGTAGAACGCTGCCGGGTGATGCGCCTTGAGCCACGCACTTTGATAGGTGGGGAGCGCAAATGCTGCGGCGTGTGCTTTACAAAATCCAAATGACGCAAATGCGCGCAGGATCTCCCACACCCGGTCCACTTGTTCGAGGAGATAACCCCGCTTCAACGCGGCGGGATAGAACCATGCTCGGACTTCGTTTTGCCCGTCGGGTGATCCCATGGAGCGACGATATTCGTCTGCCTCTGCCAGGGAACAACCTGAAAAGACGCTGAATGTGCGGAGCACTTGCTCGTGGAAAACAACAACTCCGTAGGTTTCCTCGAGGGCGGGCCGCAAATCAGGATGCGGATACTCTGGCTTGTTCCACCCCTGACGCGCTCGAAGGAAGGGGTGGATCATGTCAGACTTCACTGGTCCCGGGCGAAACAAGGAAATATCGATGATCAGATCATTAAATGTTTCTGGCGCGAATTTTCCAATCAACTCACGCTGACCCGGTGACTCAATTTGAAAACACCCCAGAGTCCGCGTTGATTGAATTAAGGAAAATGTTTCAGGGTCGTCAAGCGGTGCTCCGTCAATGACTGGACGCTCCCCGGTCACTCGTTCGGCTTCATTGAGTGCATGGGCCATGGCGGACTGCATGCGTACACCCAAGACATCGAGTTTGAGTAAACCCATGTGCTCAACATCATGTTTATCAAAATGGGACATGGGAAAACCGGCAGCACCCTGCTGAACAGGAGTGCGATCGAGCAATGTGAGATCCGAGAGCAACACACCACACGGGTGCATGGCTACATGGCGCGGTAATCCGTCGAGCGCTTCCACCAGAGTGAGAAAGGTGTCCAATTCGCCTGTTGACGCAAGACGCCCGAAGGATGAATGCCGTAACTCGGGAAGGTCTTGTAGTGCGGATTTCACATTACGAGCACGAATATGGGGAAACGCTTTAGCGAAAGCATCAATGTCAGCGGCCGGCATACTGAAAGCCATGCCCACGTCGCGGATAGCCGAACGGGCGCGATAGGTCTCCATCATGGAAACCGTGGCAATGCGCTCCGCACCAAACGCGTCAAAGATCCACTGATAAATATCTAATCGACGGTCCGACTCAACATCAATGTCAATATCAGGGAGTTCACGACGCAAGGGAGTCAAGAAACGCTCCATCAGGAGGTTGTGCGCAATGGGGTCAACCCCAGAGACACCGATGAGGTAATTAACCAGGCTTCCTGCCCCGGAGCCACGAGCTGCCACCCGCACACCACGTCCTTTGATCATGTCGACAACATGGGCCACCGTCAGGAAGTACCCCGAGAATCCCAGGTGAGTAATGGTGCGCATTTCTTGCTCGAGTCGGTAGCGAGCGACTGCCCGGTCGTCGGATCGGGTGTACCGGTGCGGGATTTCCGTTTCACAGCGGCGCAGTAACAGTGCGTTAGCTTCCCGCTCCGGTTCCGCCACAGGATGCCCCAACAAAATATCGAGTTCGGGGACAAAAACTGAACCCAGACCAAGGTCTCGCTCTGGGTCGAGTACGCAGTACTCCGCGAGATGCCGGGTGTCGTGCAGCAGCTTCTGTGGGTTTCTCTCCCCTGCCTGCTGACAAATTTCAGCAGCAATGTGGTGCATATCTCCCGTACTTTTGAGATAACCCTCACCGCTGTTGCGCACTACATGCCGCGAGTCAAGGGAGACAATATTTCGCGCTGCATCTAAAACGTCTGCCACGCGCACCTGCTCCGGAGTGAGGTGGCGGACCGCATTTGTCAGAATGACCGGAAGTTTTTCTCCCCGCGCCCAGCCGAGCAGCCGCGCCGCATTCGCTGTGGAGTACTTGTGTCCGCGATCAGCGCGGTGCGAGGTGACCGACACACCGAGATAGCGGTCAAAGATCGCTCGCCACGGTCGCAGCAAGGTGTCGGCTCGGTGCACTGCACCGGCCTGTAGTGCCTGACCCACTTCAGAATCAGCCCCGAGAAGTGCCACCACCCCGGCGTGATGCTGGGACAGTGCCGACCACGGCAGTACCGGCGAGGTGTGCGGCGCCGCATGTGCTGCAGAAACGAGGCGACACAACGACGCCCACCCGTGGGCACCGGTTGCCAGAAATGTCACGCGCGGATGGGTTTCGTCTACCCACACTCCGCCGTGTGCTGGGGTGCGCCGGATTCCCGCACCCGATATACCGCGATGCTCTGTGCGCTCAACCGCAAGGTCAACACCAAGAACCGGCGCTATTCCTGCAGCCATGCAGGCGCGCGCCCACTGCACCGCACCATAGAGCCCATTGCGATCGGTCAGGCCAATAATGTTCTGGTCCAGTTCTGCCGCCCGCTGTACTAATGCGTCAGGGTGGGTGGTGCCGTATTGCAGTGAGTACGCCGAAGCAACCTGAATGTGGGCAAAATAATCTGAACCCGCCATGACTACTGACACCCCGGAGTTCTGTTAGCCCACGCGCTGTAAACGCGCAGTGCCCACCGGAATAACCGACTGCTCAAGTAAACCGAGCGTCCCGGCAACCTGCGTCAGAAAGCGTTCAGCATCTCGCATGAGGTCGTCCGCTTCGCGGGTAGTGACACAGGGAATTCCCGCTTCCGCTGATGCTCGCTTGCGTGCACCCGCAGCGAAGAACTCGGCCCACTCCGTGAACTCCGGGGCAATCTGGGGAACTATTTCCCACACACTCCGAATACGGTGTCGACGAGCACCCGGTGTCACGCGCGCCCGGTCCGCGAGCACCGCCGCCGCGGTGCGCAGTGCCGCTAAGTGGGCTGCGGCATAACGGTCATGGGGGAAAGAAGCATGGAGTGCCTCGCGCAAACTCCCTTGGGCCGCGAATAACAGTTCAGCGGCCGAGTTCCGTGAAAGGTGAGTAGCTGTTCCCGCCATGGTGTCTATCCCTTCGAGTCGTGCACCGGGCAAAGACCCCGTGCCTGTTCCTGTACTTCTCGACCCGAACTCGCTCTCGACCCAAACTCGTTCTCACACCTGTGTATTTCTGTTACGTCCCTTGTCTCCATGAACAGTCACCGGGGTCGGGGTCGAGACGACCCCGGTGACTGTGATCATGTGGCAGCATGCGCTGCTGTACTGACCTGACCCGCACCTAGCCGCGAATCCAGGACCGGGAGGCAGTTCGACCACCTGCTGTTCCAGCGAACCGGCGTCCCCGGCCTGCTGTCGAACAGATGTTCGAACAAGTCAAAGATAGACCGACCCCCTGACATCCGTCAACCCCGGTGGCACTCACCCGC
>DIUQ01000025.1 GCA_002422375.1 bacterium UBA6154 | reverse complement strand
AAGTTCGCATGACAGGTCAGGAACGTCGCGAGCAGCTTCTGAGTGTTGGTCGAAAACTGTTCTCTGAAAAAGGTTTCGAGTCGGTCACCGTGGAAGAAATAGCCGCGAAAGCAAATGTTTCGAAACCCGTGGTCTATGAACACTTTGGTGGCAAAGAGGGTTTGTACGCCGTTGTGGTGGATCGGGAAACGAATGCCCTGCTTGATTCGATCAGCAATTCGCTGACTGGCGGTTCGGAACGACAACTTGTTGAGCAGGCCGGCATGGCC
Organism: bacterium UBA6154; assembly: GCA_002422375.1. The sequence goes on along the minus strand of DIUQ01000025.1, from coordinate 7,453 downwards.
TTGTTTAACTACATTGACAGCAATCCTCAGGGATTCCGAATTTTGGTACGCGATTCACCCGTTGCCCAACAGACAGGTTCCTTTGCAAGTTTGATGGTGGATATTGCCAGCCAAGTTGAGCATGTCCTGGCTGCCGAATTTAAGGCCCACGGCTTCAATGACAAAGTCGCGCCCATGTACGCCCAAATGCTGGTGGGCATGGTGGCGTTCACTGGTCAGTGGTGGCTCGATGTGCGCAAGCCCAAGAAAGAGGAAGTAGTTGCGCACCTGGTGAACCTCGCCTGGAATGGCCTTGCACACCTCGATCCCAAGCCGCGCCTGAACTAACCCATGTACTGACGGTTCTGGAGTCTCCGGTTCGAGAATCTCGAGCTCAAGAATCTTGACATAGAATCACGGTGTGCCACCACCAGATGAAGTCGACCTGATCGTGTCCGCATGGCGCGAACAGCGTCCCGATCTAGATGTGACACCGCTGGAAATCCTTTCCCGCATATCCCGTGTTTCCAGTTACCTGGATACCGCCCGAGCCCAAGCTTTTCGAAATCACGATCTAGATTCCTGGGAATTCGATGTCCTGGCGGCACTTCGCCGGGTCGGCAATTCATTCGCCCTCTCCCCCGGCGCACTTGCCCTAGCCACTCATGTGACCAGTGGAACCATGACCACACGGGTGGACCGACTGCTCGATCGTGGATTCGTGACTCGATTCCCTGATCCCCATGATCGCCGTGGCGTTCAAGTGCAACTCACTGAGCACGGACGCCTTGCGGTGGACGGGGCCATGACGGACCTTTTGAAAAGTGAGTCCGCTATTTTGTCGAGCATCACTCCGGAGGGACGTGCACTCCTGTCGGAGCAATTGCGTGCATTACTCGCTGGTTTTGATCAGTAATCCTGTGTTACGTCAGTAACCACCCGAGCACCTGCTACCGGCCCGCGCGCAATGCGCACGGTGCGGCACACATCAGCCCCGGCCAAACGCGCAGACAGATCCACCGCATGCTCCTGGGACCGGGTCAGGAAAACACAGGTGGGGCCACTCCCCGAGACAATGCCTGCTAGCGCCCCGAGTTCACAACCTGTTTCCAGCAGTCGAGCCAAACTTGGTTTCAAGGAGAGCGCCGCCTCCTGGAGATCATTACGCAGGGTCGGAGCCAATTGATGCGGATCACCCGCTCGTAGCGCTTGTAGTAACTCCGCCGGCACCTCCGGAGTTGTCACGGCTTCACCTGACACCTCTCGTAGACGATCACATTCGGCGTATACGCGTGGAGTGGACAGGCCACCGTGACTCAATGCGACAACCCAATGAAATTCACCGGTAGTGATGACGGGTGCAAGTAACTCTCCCCGTCCTGTTCCCAACGAGGTTCCACCGTGCAGGGCAAAAGGAACATCAGACCCAATCTGTGCCGCTAAGACATCAAGGTCACTGCGCGGTGTTTGAGTGTCCCAGAGCACATCGCAGGCCAGCAATGCAGCAGCCGCATCCGCAGACCCACCAGCCATCCCGCCGGCAACTGGAATGCGCTTGTCAATATGAAGGGCCACGTTGGGCGTCAGTCCGTGGTGTTGCGCAAGAAGTTCAGCGGCTTTCGCCACCAGGTTTCCAGAGTTCGTGGGTACAAATTGGGCCCCTTCACCCTCCACCGTCACCGTCAGGGCGCCAGCAACTGTTGCCGTGACTGTGTCGCGTAAATCCAAAGCATGGAAAACGGTACTGAGATCGTGGTACCCATCAGCTCGTACCGGACCGACCCCAAGAAACACATTTATCTTGGCAGGAACCGAGACCTGAACAGAGCGCTCACTCATAACGGGCGAATCTAGTCTCTCGTTGCCTGCAGGGCGTCACTCACCGCAATAAAATCGCGGAGTTCCAACTGCTCCGCGCGCGCTGAAGGATCAACTCCAGCAGCGCGCAGGACCTTCTCAGCACGAGCAGGCGAGCCAATGAAGTCAGCCAAACCAGCACGCAGTGTTTTGCGTCGGTGGGCAAAGCACGCATCTACTACGGAGAAAACTCGTCCCCGTTCTTCAGCGGAGTTATCCGCCCGTGATGGTGAATCAATGGAGACACGAACCAAACCGGAATCAACGTGGGGAGCTGGCCAGAAGACATTTTTCCCAATGTTTCCAGCCGGCTCCGCGTGACCAAACCACCGGATTTTGACACTCGGAATCCCATAGGTGCGCGATCCAGGCCCAGCACACATCCGGTCAGCGACCTCTTTTTGCACCATGACCAACACGGTTCGCACACTGGGAAGAACTTCAAGGAGATGTATCAGTACGGGCACCGCCACGTTATACGGAAGATTGGCCACGATCGCGGTGGGTAGATATGGTGCGAACACATCCGCCTGAATTCGCAGCGCATCTGCAGGAACAACCGTTAGTCGATCCTCATACTGCTCCGCAAAACGATGCACCGTGATGGGTAATTCCGCCGCTAGTCGGGTATCGATTTCCACGGCGATCACGCGTTCTACCTGGGGAAGTAAACCCACGGTGAGGCTGCCCAGTCCAGGGCCGACTTCCAGGACAACATCTGACGTTGTGAGGTTGGCTTGCTCAACAATGTAGCGCACCGTATTCGGGTCAATGACAAAGTTTTGCCCTAACTTCTTGGTCGGCGTTATGCCTACTTTGTTCGCCAATTCGCGAACAATTCCGGCACCGAGTAATTCGGCGGTCATGACTTTTTCACCAGGAACCAAAAGCGCGCTGCGCATTGGCTGTAAGCAGTTCACACAGTTCCACTTCATCTATCCCGCGACGCTCTGCAATTGACCTGACCGTGTAGGGCATGAGGTAACTCGCATTCACTTTCCCTCGATTGGGTGCAGGTGTGAGATATGGAGCATCTGTTTCCACGAGAAGCAGTTCACGGGGGACTTGATCCAGAGCTTCGCGCAATGATTCAGCGTTTTTGAATGTGACAACTCCGGCAAAGGACATGTACCAGCCGTGTTCGGCACATATGCGAGCCATGTCCGAATCGCCACTGAAGCAGTGGAAAACCACTCGCTCCGGCGCTCCTTGGTCGAGTAAGACGGCGATCACATCCTCATGGGAGTCTCGATCGTGTATGACCAATGTTTTATTCAATTCCCGGGCAAGGTCAATATGTCTGCGAAAGGACTCATGTTGCGCAGCGCGACCCGATTCATCTGTGCGGAAATAATCCAGTCCTGTCTCACCGATTCCGCGGACCACCGGATCGGCGGCTAACTCCGCGATACGGGACAACGCCGCATCCAACTCACCTTTGGCGGCCCGCCGGGGTGCTTCATTGGGGTGGAGTGCCACGGTGGCAATAACTTCCGGGAATTGTCGCGCTGCTTCGACGGCCCACTCCGAGGATGGAATATCGCACCCCACCTGAACCACACGATCTACACCGACACTGCGCGCACGATCCAGTAGGTCTCGCGGATCAGGTGCCACTGCACCGTGAAGGTGCCGGTCGTGGACATCAAGATGCGTGTGGGAATCAATGACTGTGGCCCGAAGCGGAGCTGGGAAATCGGGCCACTCGCTGACGGGATCTGTCTCTTGACTGCTCATGGAGACGTTACTCGGTTTCGGGATCAACAAGACGGGGGAAGAGGGATGCACCCTTTGTGACGGTGACACCCGCGGGGAGTTGACCCCAGGTGCCACATGCCGAAATTCGTTGATCGGCAATGTCGCCGAGCGCTTCCTGAGCTCCAATCGCCTGCCACATTTCCTGCATGGCGCGGGGCATGACCGGGTTGTACAACACTGCTACAGCACGTAGTGATTCACATACGGTGTAGAGCACACTGGCAAGGCGGGGAATGGTGGATTCGTCCTTAGCCAGAACCCATGGCTCCTGGTCCGTGACGTACCCATTGATGTGTTCGATGAATCCCCGGACGTGTCCAATGGCGCCAGCAAAGTCCAACTCACTCATGCACGCATCCGCTTGGTCAACAACGGAAGCGAGTAACCGGTGGATCTCTGCCTCCTGTTCACCCGGAGCCTGATCCTGGGGTAGGGCACCGTCAAAATATTTACCCACCATGGCTGTTGCCCGGGAGGCAAGGTTTCCCAGCCCATTAGCCAGCTCGGACGTGTAGCGAGCACTCATGTCCTCCCAGCTGAAGGATCCATCTTGCCCAAAGGCAATGGCGCGCATGAAGTAGTACCGGAATGCATCCGAGCCAAAATGATCAACAATGACATTAGGCGAAATACCGGTCAATTTCGATTTGGACATTTTCTCGCCGCCAACGAGCAACCATCCATGCGCAAATACTTGTTGTGGTGGCTGCAAACCAGCGGCCATCAACATGGCTGGCCAGTACACAGCATGGAAACGCAAGATGTCCTTGCCAACCAACTGCACATTCGCGGGCCATACTCGTTCAAATAGATCAGCATCCGCGCTGCCCGGCTCTGCGCCGTAGCCGGTCGCCGTGATGTAGTTCAACAGTGCGTCAAACCACACGTACACAACTTGGGATTCATCCCAACTCAGCGGGATTCCCCACTTGACACTGGATCGAGACATGGAGATATCCACCAAGCCACCACGCAGGAAACTCATGACCTCGTTGTAGGCACTCTGCGGTCGAACGGCATTCGGATTCTTTTCATAATGATCAATCAACTGTTGATTGAAAGCAGATAACTGAAAAAACCAATTCTCTTCACTGAGTTGTTCCGGTGGCTTGCCATGAATGGCGCACACCTGCTCGCCGGCAAACTCACCGACACCTTCCACGAGATCAGCGGGGAACTTAAATTCCTCGCATCCAACGCAGTACGGACCTTCATATGGTGCGGAAAAGACATAACCATTTGCTTTGACCGTGTCCCAGAACTTTCGCACACGTTCCTTGTGACGGGTCTCCGTTGTCCGAATAAAGTCGTCATTGCGCGCATCAATTGTTTCTAAAACAGGTCGCCATGACTCCGAAACCAGGCGGTCAACCCATTCCTGCGGGCTCACCCCACCTGCTTCTGCTGCTCGTTGGACTTTTGTTCCATGCTCGTCTACACCGGTCAGAAACCACACCGAGTCACCACGTTGTCTGTGCCAACGAGTGAGAACGTCTCCGGCGGTCGTGGTGTATGCATGCCCTATATGTGGAGCATCGTTCACGTAATAAATAGGAGTGGTCAGATAAAAGGAAGGTGCCGACTCGCTCATGGGGGAATCCTAGTCGCCGCCCTGGACCCGAGAATCCTTCACTGCGATCGCAGCCTGGTACACATCACGCTTGGACAATCCTGCTTGAGCCGCTACATGCGCACTGGCATCTTTAGTGGACATACCGCGATGCACAAGGTCCGCGACGCGGGCTACAACCGACTCCATGTCGCCCAGTCCCGCTTCATGTCGTAATTGCTCCGCGGTCACTCCCCCCACGACCAGGGTTATCTCTCCGCGAACCTCACCCTCAGACCACGTCAGAAGATCCGCCAACGTCCCACGAATAACTTCTTCATATGTCTTAGTCATTTCACGGCAGAGTGCCGCGGGCCGATCCGGGCCAAAGACGGAGCAGAGATCTGCAAGTGACGCCGCAATGCGGTGCGGCGCTTCAAAAAAGATCATGGTTCGAGACTCTTGCTTCAAAGCAGTGAGTGCACTGACCCGCTCACCCGATTTCCGCGGGAGGAACCCTTCGAAGCAAAATCGGTCCGAGGGGAGCCCGGAGAGAACAAGCGCGGTGAGCACTGCAGATGGACCGGGAATTACTGAGATGGGTAAACCAGCCTCCACCGCTGCCGCGGAGAGTCGGTAACCAGGATCACTGACATTCGGCATTCCCGCGTCCGTCACAACCAGGACAAGTAGTCCAGAGCGGACCGAGTCGAGAATCTGATCCAGGCGCGCCAGCTCATTGCCCTCGAAGTGTGAAATCACCCGCCCGGTGATCTCCACTCCCAGCCGTGCCGCCAATTGCTTGAGCTTGCGGGTGTCCTCAGCAGCGATCAGATCAGCGTTGGCCAAAGCATCCATCAAACGTGGTGAGGCATCGGCGGAATTACCCATGGGTGTGCCGGCAAAGACCAAGCGACCACTGGGCTCTGGCTGATTCATGGCTCCATAGTGGCAGGGCGCATACCATGTGCCCGTGGCACCCATATCGCATTCGCGAATTGCACTCGCATCGCTTCCGCGAACTGCACCCGATCGCAGTCTGGCCACCATTTCCCAGCGCCTCTACTCCCCGTTCCGCCTCACCGGGTGGATCACCTGGGTTGCTCCAGCACTCCTCGGTGTTGTCGCCGGGATCATTCGATTCACGTCACTGGGTCGCCCAAATACGGTCGCCTTTGATGAGACCTACTACGCCAAGGATGCGTGGGCCCTCCTCCGCTACGGCGTAGAACATAAGTCGGTCGAGAATCATGAAGACCTCATGCTTACCGCCGGTGACAATTGGCGCACTGTGGAGGCCTTTACTAATGAAGGTTCCTTCGTGGTCCACCCTCCCACGGGCAAATGGACCATTGCCTTCGGTGAATACCTTTTTGGTGTCACGCCATTTGGGTGGCGGTTTATGGTCGCTCTGCTGGGAACCCTCTCAGTTGTCTTGATTGCTCGGATTGTGCGCCGCATGACCCGATCCGATCTCATCGGTGGAATCGCTGGATTGCTTCTGGCGCTCGACGGCATTCACATTGTTATGAGCCGCACCGCACTCCTTGACATGGTGTTGAGCACATTTGTTCTGGCAGGTTTTGGATCACTCGTCCTTGACCGAGATCGAACACGACGGCGCCTCGCACTTCTAGGAAGCTATTCGCCTGACACCTGGGCTGAGATTGGCTCCGGATTTGGACCACGCTTGGGCATTCGACCGTGGCGCCTGGTGGCAATTTTCTTTCTGGCGCTGGCGGTCAGCGTCAAATGGTCCGGCTTGTGGTTCCTCGCGATTTTCATGATTATGAGTTTGCTTTGGGACGTATCAATGCGCCGGACAATAGGAGTGGAACGCCCCTGGTTGGCAACGCTGTTGGTGAGTGCGCCCGCCGCCTTTGCGGCAACTGTTGTTATTTCGATCGGCGTGTACCTGACCAGCTGGACTGGATGGTTTATTACGGATACCGGGTGGGGTCGACAGTGGGCAACGGATAAAGGCGACTCCTGGATACCGGAATCTCTACGATCATTTCTGAACTACCACTCTGAGGCATGGAATTTCCATGTCAATCTTGATTCGGAACACAGCTATCAAAGCAATCCCTTGTCGTGGCCTTTCATGACACGACCTACAAGCTTTGTTTATGAAAGCATTAAAGATGGCTCCCAGGGTTGCCCCACCGATCACTGTTCCCAGGAAGTACTAGCACTGGGTAACCCGATCATCTGGTGGGCGGCACTACTTGCTGTCCCCTATCAATTGTGGAATTGGTTCGCGAATCGCGATTGGCGATCAGGTGCTGTGCTGGCTGGAATTGTGGCGGG
>DIUQ01000023.1 GCA_002422375.1 bacterium UBA6154 | reverse complement strand
CTGCAACAGTTCCAGGAAGCAGGAATCACCGACATCTTGGCCCTCCGCGGTGACCCCGCTGATGGCCCCACCGCCCCTTGGGTAACAACACCGGGTGGCTTTACCCATGCGGATGAATTGGTTGAAATGGCAAACTCATTTGGAACCTTCACCATCGGTGTCGCAGCATTTCCTGATATTCACCCGTCAGCGAGTGGTTTTGACGAAGGCATTCGTGTTTTACTTCGAAAGGAAGAACTGGGGGCAACTTTCGCCGTCACCCAATTTGTCTTCCAGCCTGAGTCCTATGCCCGTCTTATCGATGAACTAAAAAGGCGCGGGTCCCAACTCACCGTCTACCCGGGCATCATGCCCGTGACCAGTTTCAGGCAATTCACTCGCATGCTTGACTTCGCCAACGGCGAGATCCCAAACTCCATGATGGCTGAATTTGAAAAGTATCAGGACGACCCTGAATCAACCCGAGCACTCGGCATCGACATCGCAACTCGAGTGAGCGATCACGTCTTGGATGCGGGTGCCGAGGGATTGCACTTCTACACCCTCAACACTGCAGCGTCAACATTGGAAGTCGTCTCGAAACTAGGGCTTCGCTCCTAGACACAGACGCAATCAACATTCGCCAATCGCCAATCAGGGGGAACGAGCCGGTCTATAAGCCGGATCCTGTGCCCGATTGCTCAGGCGGTGATCATCCATCTGGGATCGCTGTTGCCAACGACCTCGTGCGGTCTACCAGCAAATGTCAGGCGGGCCGCCCGTTTGCTTGGAAGGCTCCACGCCGAAACGCAGACCCAACCACTTGACCTTGCTCCAGGTGGGGTTTACCTAGCTACCGCAGTCGCCTGCGGTACTGGTGGTCTCTTACACCACCGTTTCACCCTTACCAAAGTTTCCTCTGGCGGTCTGTTTTCTGTGGCACTGTCCCGCGGGTTTCCCCGGGTGGGCGTTACCCACCACCCTGCCCTGTGGAGTCCGGACTTTCCTCGACACCGGAGTGCCGCGATCACCCGACCGACTCGTTCCACCTGCAAGAGTAGCCCGGAAGGGAATGGAACCAGCATTTAGGCTGGCGGGGTGTACTTCCTTATCCCACCAAGCGAAGGAAAAACTCCCCCAGCCGAAGGGCCCACATTCAAACGGACGACATTGCCCTTTCCTGAACTCAACCCGACACGGGACACAATTATCGATGCACTGGTAAAGCTCGCAACCGCCAAACCTGCGCTGGCTGCTGAAATCCTCGATCTCGGACCTACCCAGTCCGACCTCTTAGCTTTAGATGCGAATTTACGAACATCACATTGCGCTCCAGCGATCGAGGTGTACTCGGGGGTTCTTTTTGATCACTTTGGGTATGCCTCACTTACCTCACGCGCACAGGGAATCGCCAATGATTCAATCTTGATTTCATCAGCACTGTTTGGCTTTGTCAGCCCCCAGTCTTTTATCCCTGCATATCGACTGAGTGGGTCAACAAAACTACCGACTCTCGGCCCGCTGCCCTCTCTATGGAGGCCGGTGCTCACTCCGGTATTGGCATCCCTTGCCGGCGAATTAGTTCTGGACATGCGATCAGGGAGTTATGCGAAATTGGCGCCGTTGCCCTACGCAAGCACGAATCTCGAAGTGAAAGTCATGACCTTGGTCAACGGAGTGCGTAAGAGCGTTACCCACTTCAATAAGGCCACAAAAGGGGATCTCCTCCGTGCAGCCATGACCTCCAGCAAGCGGTTGCCGAAACAGGTCTCGGAGGTAGAGAAATACTTTCGATCCCTTGGTTTTAATGCATTCCTGGAGCGCACACGGCGCGGTCAATCAGAACTCGTGATCATCACGCAGTAATTCACAGAAACCTCACAGGTTCACCTCAGAGTTTTCACAAACTCACCCGTCAATGTATGTCCTGCAGAGAACAACGACCAGGAACTCAGACTTGAGGAGAAATCATGAAGAAATCAACAAAATGGCTCACCGGCGCTGCCCTTGGTGCCGGATCAATGGCACTGGTTATTGGGTCCATGGGTGTTGCCCAGGCTCATAATTCCCAGGGTGGATCCACTGGTGAAGGACAGCGTGGAGGTGCACATAGCTCCTTGATCGCCGATGGCACCGTCACGCAAGAGCAACTTGAGGCCGTGCGCACCGCCATGCAGGCAGCACACGAGGCAACAGAAGCATCTGTTCTCTCAGCGCTAGTGGCTGATGGAACTTTTACCCAGGCACAAGCTGACGCGCTAGCGGCAGCCAAGGCCGAGGCCTCTCAGGGCAAAGGTGCTCACCGCGCGTTGGTTGCTGACGGCACCGTAACCCGCGAGCAAATGCAGGCACTCAAAGCTGCCATGGAAACTGCCATGGAGGCTTCGCGCAACACGGTGATCGCCGGTCTCGTTGCCGACGGAACACTGACGCAATCACAAGCTGACGCACTGGCGGCAGCCAAGGCAGCCGGCCCCCAAGGTAAGGGTGGTAAGGGTGGTAAGGGTGGCCAAGGCACAGGTAGCCGCAGTGAAGGTGGCCAAGGCAAAGGTGGCCAAGGCAAAGGTGGCCAGGGTCAAGGTGGCCAGCGTGGAGCAGGCCAGGGCGCTCAGGCATAACCTGTTCGACTTTATAGTGCGGAGTGAACCCCACCGGTTCACTCCGCACTACCGTTAGCACCGGTTATCTTCACACTGCGTTGTATTGCACGAGACGCCTGGAACGAAGGGAATGTCGACGAATGAATGCTCCCCTCGTTTTGATTGTTGACGACGAATCAGGAGTTCGGGATCTGATCACCGATGCCCTGAGCCTGGTCAACATGGACAGTGTGACGGCAGCACATGGCATGGAGGCATTAACCAAAATGCGGGAGCACTCCATTGATTTGGTGATCCTCGACATCAATATGCCCACCATGGATGGATATGAAGTATTGGAGCGGATGCGCCAGTCCGACCTGACCACACCGGTCATTGTGCTCACCGCTCGGCTCGATCGCGAAGACACAAAACGCGCATTCGAATTGGGCGCAGATGACTTTGTCCGCAAACCTTTTGGGATAGAAGAACTAACCCTCCGGGTTCAAGCTGTATTACGCCGCACTAGTCCACAGGATACCCCGCACGAACACTTGCGAGTTGGCGATATCACCATGGATCTCGATAGCCATGTTGTCGAAATTAAGTCGACCCGAGTCGAACTGTCACCAACCGAGTTCCGACTCTTACAATTCTTTCTGGAAAATCCGGGACGGGTGCTGACAAAGGATCAGCTACTTTCCCACGTATGGGGAATGGATAACTACGCAGATCCCAATGTGGTGGAAACCTATGTATCGTATCTTCGCAAGAAATGCGGAGATAGTTTTGCCCTGCGCACAGTTCGAGGAATCGGTTACCAACTCACAACTGCGAGTGCTCCATGAGCTTGAAATGGCGCATCACCATAGTTACGGCCTTACTCATTGCCCTCTCCTCTTCCGCCATTGGCACCGCCAGCTATTTCAGTATCTCGCGTGCCCAGATGTCCGCCATCGATACGACTCTGACCAACGCGCTCGGTGCTCAGCCCGCACGCATGGTGGAGCGTCAACTACTTCGCAATAATGCTCAATTGAGTTTTTACTCCCCCATTGCCATTGCACTCGTGGACGACACAGGTCAGGTCACCGTGGTGCGACCGGCTGGGACCGAATCAGTGCCGGCTAACTTCCCAGAACTTCCCCTCAATTCACTGGGCAATGGCAATCAAGCGCTTCAAACATTTACTGACCCGATAACCGGTGAGGAGTACCGACTGCTCGCACGTCCGGCTGGTCGCGGCTACGAGGCAATTGCGGTGACATCCCTGTCGGAATACAACAGCACCCTGAATCAGATTTTGATCAGCGTATTTTTCTTTGTTCTGGGCGTGACGGTTCTTGGTGCCATGGCCTCGTGGGTTGTGGTTCGCCGATTCTTTGCACCGGTCGACTCCATGATTGCCGCGGCTGGAGCCATTGCTCAAGGAGATACGGAGCAGCGTGTGCCTGATGCTCCACCGGGCACCGAGTTGGGGGATCTTTCCCAATCTTTGAACACCATGATTAACTCGCTCACACGATCAATTGCCCGCGTGGAGGAATCAGAAAATTCACTACGAACGTTCATTTCCGATGCGTCCCACGAAATTCGAACACCACTTACCGTTATTCGCGGTTACACCGAAATCCTGCGCTCACATGGCGATATCAACTCCGAACGTGACCTCCGTGCGCTAGAGCGGATCGACTCTGAGTCCCAGCGCCTGGAGCGCCTGGTAACGAGTTTGCTGGCACTCGAGGGACAGCAAACTGTCTTAACCCCCGAATCGACCATCATGTTGACCGAGAAAGTACGCACCCATTTCGCCGACCTGGAAGTTATCTCGCCCCGCCCTGTTTCCTTAGAACTAGCGGACATAACCCTCACGGGACATGCCGATGCCTGGGATCAATTGTTGGGGAACATCACTCAGAACATTGCGAGATACACACCACCAGGCTCACCGGTCACTGTGCTACTCACCACAAGCAACGTCGACGGCCGCGAGTGGGCTCACTTGGTCGTTGATGACTGCGGACCTGGCATCCCTGCCTCGCAACGCCTGGATATTTTTGGGCGCTTTGCGCGCCTCGATCAATCACGCTCCACCGAGACCGGTGGATTCGGTTTGGGCATGAGCATTATGAAGGCAGTGGTGGACACTCACGGCGGCACCATCACCCTAGACACCAGCACCTGCGGTGGGCTTCAGATCAAAATTGACATTCCCAGTTAGGCGCCGTCGACTGTCAGCCCGTGCAGGTGTCCCGCCTCGGCGAAGGAAAACATGCTGGAGTTTCCGTCAGGAAACCACGCCAGTTTGGACAATGAACACGGGGGCAATTCCATTTTGAACAAGGCGTCTAACGGCGCACCAATCGCTGTACTCGTCATAACCTTGATAGGTATCACATGCGACACAATCAGCACGTGTTCACCCGGATAGGTATCTACCAAGATCCGACGGCCCTGTTCAACACGATCGCGCACGTGCTCAAAGGACTCGCCACCCGGAGGTGGCACGTCGGTATTAGTCAGCCAATCGCGTAATTGCTCCGGCCACCGACGACTAACCTCCGCGAAGGTGTACCCATCCCAATCGCCGAAAGATGCCTCGGCGAACTCTGGCATGGTCATGATCGGCACCTCGATGGCTGCAGCCACGAACTGCGCGGTCTGCTGTGTTCGCAGAAGTGGCGACGCAATAATCCTGGTGACCTCACCGCGCATCGCTACTTCAGCTGCCAGGGCTTGTGCTTGCTTTACCCCAAGTGGCGCCAAAGGGACATCGACTCCACCGGAACCGCTGAACCTTTTTTCTAAGGAATACGCCGAGGCCCCATGTCGAGCCATGTGAGTCGTGACCGGTGTGCCCAGGTCTGCCCAACCAATCATCACCTTGGGTGTGCTGGCCAGTGCGGACTCTGTGACCTCGCGGGCATAGAGCTCTTGGGCTGATCCCAGAAGGTCCGATGGAAGCGTCCCTGCTACGTCTGGATCGAGAATCCTGCGAATAACAACAGGCGTCTCACCGTCGAACGAATCAAGGAC
>DIUQ01000043.1:226-10573 GCA_002422375.1 bacterium UBA6154 | reverse complement strand
GTATACCTGGGCCAGATCAGTACTGTGATGCTGCGATTCGCTCCTGCCCTGGCTTGATCGACCATGTTCGAACGTGGTTGCGAATACCCGGAGGGGAGTGGGTGGAGACAGGGTTGATTTGCCTGACGACCTATCGAGCTGTGACGGTGCGTGATGCCCAGGCTCAGCTTGCTGAAACCTTTGAAAGATACGTACCACCACAACAGCCTCGTTGTTACCCATCAGCCCATGCGGTCGTGAATTTGCCCTTGGTCTGTGACAGTGGGCAAACAAATGGAGAGCACGTGTGGGCCCATGAACTTGCTGGTCACACAATTGACGTGCTGGCTGAGCCCCGCTGGATCTGGAATTTCGCTGGAAACAAGCTGTCGACAGCCCTTGCGGGAGGCAACTTCCCTGACCTGTCCGTGAGTCATACGTTTAGGAGTGCCGGATCCAAGAAGATGGTCCTAGAGACAAGATGGACGGGTTCCTTCACCGTAGATCAACTCGGCCCGTTTCCCATTGAGGCCTCTCTGAATCAGCGGCTGGAGTGGTTCGTTGAGATGGGTGAGGCTCGGGCCCGCTTAGTCCAACCCGGGTAACGGGGCTCCCAAGGCTCATGTCAAGATAGGCACGCCCGAACAAGCCCCGTCGCTTGACTCGGGCACTTGTTATGGGTCAATCAGCGGAAAGGCACCCACACTCACATGGCAGCAGCAGCGAAAAAGACCGGAAGCACCAAACCTGTGAAGAAGGCGGCTCCAGCTAAGAAGTCTGCACCGGCCAAGAAATCCGTATCTGCCAAGAAGGCGGCTCCAGCCAAGAAGGCGGCTGGAGCTAAGAAGTCTGCACCGGCCAAGAAATCCGTACCTGCCAAGAAGGCGGCTCCAGCCAAGAAGGCGGCTGGAGCTAAGAAGTCTGCACCGGCAAAAAAAGCAACGGCGCCTAAGAAGTCAGCTCCGGCAAAAACATCTAAAAAATCTCCTGATCTAGATGGCGACGATGCCATTGTTGAAGTGATCGAATTAGGCGACGAAGTCATTGAATTGGTCCCTGGCGACGAACCAGACCTAGAGGTTGCTGCGGAACTGGAAAAAGATCTGGAAGCAGACCTTGAGAAAGATTTGGCAACTGTTGCCGAGGATCCCGCTGCCGCTGCAGATGATTCCGCTAGTTTCGTCATTTCACATGTTGACGAGACAGATGAACCCGTCCAAACAGTCACCGTTGCTGGCGCCACCGCGGATCCTGTCAAGGACTATCTCAAGCAAATCGGCAAGGTCCCACTGCTGAATGCCGAAATGGAAGTTGAGTTAGCCAAGCGCATAGAGGCCGGACTTTTTGCTGAAGAGATGCTCAATGAGGGCGGCAAAATGGACAAGAAGACCCGGGGCGATATGGAATGGATTGCCACCGATGGTCGCCGCGCCAAGAATCATCTTCTGGAAGCAAACCTTCGTCTAGTTGTTTCGCTGGCTAAGCGATATACCGGACGCGGAATGCTGTTCCTCGATCTCATTCAAGAGGGAAATCTCGGTTTGATCCGAGCGGTAGAGAAATTCGATTACACCAAGGGATACAAATTCTCCACGTATGCAACCTGGTGGATTCGTCAGGCGATTACACGAGCCATGGCTGATCAAGCTCGAACCATTCGTATCCCGGTACACATGGTGGAAGTCATTAACAAATTGGCACGTGTTCAGCGACAAATGCTCCAAGACCTTGGACGTGAACCCACTCCAGAAGAACTTGCCATGGAGCTCGACATGACCCCGGAGAAGGTCGTTGAAGTACAGAAGTACGGCCGGGAGCCGATATCCCTGCACACACCATTAGGTGAGGAGGGGGACAGCGAGTTTGGTGATCTCATTGAGGACTCTGAAGCGATTGTGCCCAGCGATGCAGTGTCTTTCACCTTGCTGCAGGAGCAATTAGAGTCGGTGCTGGATACTCTCTCAGATCGCGAAGCTGGCGTTGTTCGAATGCGTTTTGGGCTCACCGACGGTCAGCCTAAGACCCTCGATGAGATTGGCAAGGTCTACGGAGTCACCCGTGAGCGAATCCGACAGATTGAAAGCAAGACAATGTCTAAATTACGTCACCCGTCACGATCTCAAGTACTCCGTGATTATTTGGACTAAATGATCTAACCGTGCGGCACTGAGGTGCCAATCGGTTAAAAATTTGCTCGTTTAGACCTGTTGCGCAGGCTCAGACAGCCGATGAAGTTCATTAATGATTCGGGTGGCCTGTGGGCTGAGCGCACTTTCGTGAGTTGACCAGTGGTGTCCGCAAAATTGCAGTGTGGAACCACCGTTGAGTTCGACGAGAACATAAGCCTGCGCTCCACAGCGATCGCAACGATCCGCGGCGCTGAGTGCTGGCGGTGTCAAAGTACTGGTGTCGGCCATGCCGATAGTTAACCATGGAAACCGGTCCAGGGCACGCAATGAGCCCCATGGTTCGCCATGAGCGAATATCGCCACCACGGTCAGCCTAAGCCGATTAATGGCACCTATTGACTAGGTTAGGGAGGTGGCAGTTGCACGAAAGGGTTCCCCGCTCACATCTGAGCCGGATAAGTCTTATACGTCTAAGAATATTGCGGTTCTTGAGGGGCTTGAAGCGGTTCGTAAGCGCCCCGGTATGTACATCGGTTCGAACGACGGTCGTGGACTTATGCATTGTCTGTGGGAGATCGTGGACAATGCTGTTGACGAAGCCTTGGCCGGGCATTGTTCAAAAATAGATGTTGTATTGCACTCTGACGGTTCGGTTGAAGTTGCGGACAACGGTCGCGGTATACCGGTGGATACGGAAAAGAGAACCAAGCTCAGTGGCGTTGAAGTGGTCATGACAAAACTTCATGCCGGGGGCAAGTTTGGGGGTGGGTCTTACGCGGCCTCCGGTGGGCTACACGGTGTTGGAGCCTCGGTGGTCAATGCGCTGTCTGCTCGATTGGATGTTCGCGTACAGCGCGGGGGAAAGCTATATGGAATGTCTTTTCGCCGTGGCACTCCCGGTGTTTTCAGTTCTGGCGGTCCGACAGCTGACTTCTCAAGGAAAAGCGGATTAGAGGTGGTTGGCAAAGCGCCACGAGGGAAAACCGGCACCACGGTCACGTGGTGGGCCGACCCACAGGTTTTCACAAAGGACGCAGCGTATGACCGCGACCTGATTAGGGAACGCGCCATGCAAAGCACATTTCTGGTGCCGGGTCTCAGTATCAGTGTGATGGATAAACGTGATCCAGGGGATGTTTGGAGCGAAACGTTCCTCCATAAAGGCGGTCTTGCTGAATATGTGTCCCACCTTTCCCAGGGAGAGTCCGTTGGTGGAGTTATCTCCCTCACTGGGACTGGGCATTTTCATGAAACGGTCCCCGTCCTTGACGATCAGGGACACATGGTTAGCCAAGACGTGGAGCGAGACTTGGCCGTCATGATTGCTCTGCAATGGGATTCGGGTTACGAGTCCACCGTGAAATCGTTTGTCAACGTGATTGCAACACCCAAAGGTGGTACGCACGTGGCTGGGCTGGAACGGTCCATCACCAAAGTATTCAATGACTATCTCAGATCGAGCAAGATGCTCAAAGCTAGTGAAGATAATGTGACAAAAGAGGATATTTTTGAGGGCCTGACGGCGGTCATAGCCGTCCGCTTAGCCGAACCACAGTTCGAGGGCCAAACGAAGGAAGTTCTAGGCACGCCAGCTGCTTCACGCATAGTTGGGCACGTTGTCACCAAGGAGCTGGGTAATTGGTTGACGAAGCCGCCTCGGGGAGAGAAAGCCAACGCGCGAACTATCGCGGAAAAGGTGGCTAATGCGATGCGCGCCCGCGTTGCCGCACGCAGTCACCGGGACACCCAACGTCGGAAAACAGCCCTGGAATCTTCTTCCATGCCCGCGAAACTGGTGGATTGTCGGAGTACGGATATTTCCGATTCGGAGCTGTTCATTGTGGAGGGTGACAGCGCGCTAGGTACAGCCAAGACGGCCCGTGATTCTCGCTATCAAGCATTGCTACCTATTCGCGGCAAGATTCTAAATGTTCAAAAATCCTCACTATCCGACATGCTAAAAAATGCAGAGTGCGCCTCAATAATCCAAGTGATTGGAGCTGGCTCAGGGCGAACATTTGAGCTGGATCAAGCCCGGTACGGGAAAATAATTCTCATGTCTGATGCGGACGTAGATGGTGCGCATATCAGGTGTCTGCTATTGACACTTATTAACAGATATATGAGGCCACTTCTCGAAGATGGCCGAGTTTATGCAGCAGTACCACCGCTACACCGTTTGGAAATCGTGAACTCTGGCTCGAAATCCAATGAAGTGATTTACACCTATAGTGATAAGGAGATGCAAGCAGTTTTAGCCGCCGCGGCCAAAAAGGGCAGAAGGGTTAAGGATCCCATTCAAAGATACAAAGGATTGGGGGAGATGGACTCTGCGCAGTTACGAGAGACAACCATGGATCCCGCGCATCGGACTTTGCGACGTATGACTGTCAAGGACGCGCATGTAGCTGAAGACATTTTTGACCTACTTATGGGCAGTGACGTGGCTCCTCGGAAAGAGTTTATTATTGCGGGAGCCCAAAATCTCGACAGAGCGAGGATTGATGCATGAGCGCTAATAGCCCGTTCAACACAGCCTTTTCCGATATTTTGTCCGGCAATCAGTTATACACACAACACTTTGAAAATCAACAGTTGACGGGGGTGGCCAAAAAAGGACTAGCTGTTGTGACCTGTATTGACTCACGGATAGACCCGCTGGCACTGATGGGTATGCAGGCGGGCGACGTCAAGATTCTTCGTAACGCTGGTGCACGAGTAACGGAAGACGTTTTGCGCACCCTGGTGTTGGCTTCCCATCTCCTTGGAGTCAATCGAGTGCTGATTTTGCCACATACTGACTGCAGAATGGCCTCTGCTGCTGAGGCAGAAGTTCATGCCGAGATCATGCGGGTATCGGGTATTGACTCCCGGGGGATTGAAATCCGTACGGTCTCTGATCAGCAAGCTGCTTTGGAACTAGACATAACCAGAGTCAGATCCTTTCCCTTACTAGCTCCTGATGTCGTTGTTGGTGGTGCAATTTTTGATGTGCGCACAGGGCAACTGAATCCGATGAACTTCTAACGTGATCATTTCTGGAGGTAAGTGGTGAGCCATCGCTGTGCAATAGTTGGGGCTGGTCCCGCGGGCATCTACGCAGCCGAGATTTTGGCTGAGGAGCACGGCATTGAAGTCGACATCTTTGAAGCTTTACCCGTTCCTTGTGGTCTGGTGAGATACGGAGTGGCTCCCGATCACTTCTCCATTCGCTCAGTTCGTGACAAACTGGTGCAAACGCTGGACCATCCCAAGGTCCGGTTTTTTGGAAATGTGACCATTGGTCGCGATGTGTCGGTCAATGATTTATCGGAATGGTATGACGCGGTAATTTATACGTACGGGGCGTCACAGGATCGACGGCTCAGTATTCCCGGTGAAGACCACCCCATGAGCATCCCGGCCACTGAATTCGTTCGCTGGTATACCGGTCATCCCGACGCGGGTGACTTCTCGCATCACTTGGCATCTGCCGCGAACGTGGTCGTGATCGGACTAGGCAATGTCGCCGTGGACGTCACACGGATTCTGGTCAAGCCCATCGCCGAGTTGGAGACCACCGACATGCCCGAGCACGTACTCGAAGCACTACGGCAAAGCTCCGTTCGGCATGTGCATGTTGTGGGACGACGGGGACCTCAGCACGCCACATTCACCACTAAGGAATTAAAGGAACTGGGAGAGTTGTCCGGTGTTGGCGTCAGGGTTCACGCTGAGGACCTACCGGCAAATGACCAGGAAGCGAGTAATGGAAGCCGGGTAATTGAGCGCAATCTTGCCGTTCTGCGAGAGTGGAGTACCCGGGAATCAGACACAGATTCCCCAGGCTCCATCGAATTCCATTTTTGGAGCAAACCCGAAGAAATTGACATCGCTGCACAGGTGATAAGAGTTGAACGCATGGAAATTGGGTCAACTGGCGACCTCCAAGGGACTGGAGACCTTGTCGAAATACCCGCAGACTTGGTCGTTCGTAGTGTTGGTTACCGGGGTGAATCACTCGAAGGCTTGATATTCGATAGCGCGCGAGGAGTAATACCGCACAGTGAAGGCAAGGTAGATCAAATGTCAGATGCCTATGTTGCTGGTTGGATAAAACGGGGGCCTTCAGGGATTATTGGAACGAATAAGAAGGATGCTTCCGCAACGGTCCTTACGTTGGTCGCCTCACTGGATGGAGCATCGTCACGATCCATTCCCAGCGAAAAGGTGATCGCGGAACTAGCGCATCGGAATATTAGCTTTGTCGATGTCGAGGGATGGAAGCGAATCGACACAGCAGAGAGATCCCTAGGAGCACGTCAAGGGAGAGAAAGAACGACCATTCATGAGCGGCAGCAGATGCTGGCAATCGCTGTAGGCACTACTCAGTCCACTTAATTCCGCACCCCATGGAAGGGCGTCCGCCAGAGTATGGGGCACGCTTTACTGCCGCGGCGATAGCTTGAATCAGGTATTCGCCATTGACAGGTAACGCTGAGTTGGGTCGCGATTGATCAAGGGCACCGCGATATACAAGCAGTCCCGCTGCATCAAAAACAAAGAAATCCGGGGTGCAGACCGCTCCAAATAGATGTGCGACCCGCTGGTCGGAATCCACCAAATAGGGAAAATCCCAGCCGGCACGCTCTACCTGTGATTTCAGTCCAATTATGTCGTCCTCGGGGTAGTTGACCACGTCGTTACTGCAAATAGCAATCCAGCGAACAGCGGAATTCAATTGTGAAAGTCGGGCAACCTCCTGCTCGATCCATTGGACATATGGACAGTGATTGCAGGAGAAAAATACAATAGACACACTGTTTCGGCAGTAGTCATCAAGCGCAATGTGTTTGCCATCTAAATCAGGTAACACGGCTGACGGAATGGTTGTGATCAGGGTGTCGGTGGATTCTATGGGCATGTCACTCCTCTACTAACATCCGCGTTATGCCGGGAGTAGGCTCACTAGTGCATGATTCCTGTCGTTCATTTAGTGCATTTATACCAATTGTGAATCCACGACGCACGCCATCTACTTCGCCCCAATGAGTGTGCGTCACGTCAGGACATGCAGCATCCGGGTCCTCCCATTGGATATCAAGATACTCTGTAATTTCACCGCGCAGGACCTGGTGGCAGGGTGAGTAGTGTGATTGACCACGGAGATGAGATCGTGGAATTGATCCTTGGGTCACGAGAGCGAGAGCAACATCTAGGTCAAGGCGGCCAAGAACGTAGTTACCAGGTAGGTAGAGAGCAGTGGGCGCGAATCTGTGGCCACCAATGTGCGTTCCCTCCCATATTCGTGGGTGCCATTGGGGCGCACAGTGAGTGACAAGTTGTTTGCGCAACGAGATTCCCTCGACAGCGCAACATTGGTCCCTGGCACCGTTGGTACAAATAACCAACATTGGGTCACTGGGCACAGCAGTGGTGAAGCTGCTGTCATCAACTGGAGTTCCCCATGGCGCTCGAAGCAGCTCACCATTGGACAGTGATAGCCACATGGAACGACTTCCGGCCGGGATTTGTGCTGGAACGTGCCGGCCGTGCTGTCGCACAAGAAGGCACCCGAAATTATTTTTCCGTGCCCAACTCAATGTCAATGGATCTACGCCCTCGTCAACCGCGCGAGATCCCCAGGAGCCAAATGACTCGATCAGTAGCCATCCATTTCGCGGCGGTGCGGTGCCGAGTAAAGATTCATGGGCAGCCGACAGTCGACAGGCCGAGGCAGTGTTCATAGAAATAGGCGGATATCACCAGAAATGGCGTCCAGAGGGAGGGTCATGGCAGAGCCCGTGCCATCGCGTCGGTTATCAGGGCTGGGTAACTCAACAGGCATTCCACTTGAGGTAGCTCCCCGAGCCGTTCCTTCACCAACCCATCCCAGCAGGAGCTGGTCCTCACCGGCACGGAACTTGTGGCAACGAACACCGCCGCTCGCCCGCCCCTTTCCTGGGTACTCGGCGAAGCGTGTGACCTTGGCGTTGCCTAGTTCAGTGCCCGGAAGCGTCTGGCGAGACCCAGAGAGTGTGGCGACAGCGTTGTTTCCTGATGGGTCAATTAGTCCACCAAAAATCGCAGAAGAATTGGTTAATTTCATTCCAGCTACGCCACCAGCTGACCGCCCTTGTGCTCTGAGTGAGGAACAGGGGAAGTGAAGTAGATTTGCTTGATCGCTCACAATCACGACGTGGAGTTGGTCAAATGTGTCGGGCAAGCCTGCAGTAGCCGCTATGACGCAGTCCGAGGAATCCAGCCGAATGAGATCCCATGACGGGCGAGAAATGGAGTGTCCCGCAGCTAGTCGTTTCACTACTCCGTGCTGGGTTATCAGGACGATTTCAGAATCTACGGGTGCCAACGCAACTATCTTCTCGTCCTTGTTGAGATCGAGAAATGCACCGATGGGTGCGCCTCCACTAATGCCGGGAATTCCTACCGTCACGGGGATATTGGGGATATCAACTACAGGAATGCGATACATCATTCCGGTGGAAGTGATGACTCCAATATCACCCCGAGTTGTTGCCGGAGTTGCGGACACAATGCAATCATGGGCTTGCCGGGTTACATCAGTGACCGCTTCCTGCGAAAGTTGGGCGGTTCGCGCAATAAGTCCCGTGCTGGACAACAACACAGTACAGGGTTCGTCAGCGACCTCTAACGGTTGATCTATTCGCTGAACGGTGGTCCCTGATGACTCCAATAAAAGGGTCCGACGAGGAGTCGAGTGTGCTGCAGATATCTCAGCCAATTCAGAACTAACAACATCACGCAGTGCAGATTCGTTGCTCAGTATCTCTTCGAGGCTTTCAATGGTGGACCGCAGTTGATCCGATTCTTTCTCAATTTCAAGCCGCGAAAACTTGGTAAGTCTACGTAATGGCATATCGAGGATGTACTGCGTTTGTGCCTCTGACAAGTCAAAGATTTCCATAAGTCGATTCTTGGCCGCAGCGCTGTCGTCACTATTTCGGATTACCTGGATTACTTCATCTATATCGAGTATCGCAACCAGAAGTCCTTCGAGTAAATGAAGCCTCTCCTGTGCCATCCGTTTGCGGTATTCACTGCGTCGCGTAACTACATCTAGGCGATGCCCGATAAATACCGAGATAAGATCCTTTAGTCCAAGAGTCTGAGGTTGACCTTCCACCAGAGTTACCGCATTAATAGTGAAGGATTCCTCCATGGGTGTCAGTTTGAATAGTTGTTCGAGAACTGCCTCCGGAGAAAATGCACTTTTACATTCAATGACAAGATTTAGCCCGGAGTCCCCATCGGTCAGATCGACGATATCTGAAATACCTTGAAGTTTTTTCGAAACAACAAGTTCTTTGACGCGCTCAATGACGCGTTCAGGGCCAACAGTTGTAGGCAGCTCCGTCACGACGATCCCACGTTTGCGCGCGGATACCTGTTCTATCCGGGTGCGAGCCCGTACTTTAAAAGAGCCTCGACCGGATAGATAGGCATCTCGGATTCCTTCAAGTCCGGTAATGACGCCCCCGGTGGCAAAGTCGGGGCCAGGGATGAACGCCATCAGATCCTCAAGACTCGCATCTGGATTGGCGATCAAGTGACGAGTTGCGTTGATAACTTCAGCAAGGTTGTGGGGTGCCAGATTGGTTGCCATTCCCACCGCAATACCGCTCGCCCCATTAACCAAGAGATTGGGGATCGCAGCGGGCAGTACCGCGGGTTCCATTTCACGGCCGTCATAATTGGGAGTGAAGTCAACTACGTCCTCGTCAATGCCGTGTGTCATGGCAACCGCGGTCGCGGCAAGTCGCGCTTCGGTGTAGCGCATCGCAGCAGGACCGTCGTCTAGGGAACCAAAATTCCCGTGCCCATCGATCATGGGTAATCTGAGTGAAAAGTCCTGTGCCATTCGAACAAGTGCATCGTAAATGGCGGAATCCCCATGGGGATGTAGTCGACCCATAACCTCGCCCACCACACGAGCACTTTTGACATGACCTCGGTCAGGACGTAGTCCCATTTGCGCCATTTGGAACAGAATTCGTCGTTGGACCGGCTTTAAGCCGTCACGGGCATCCGGGAGCGCACGTGAATAAATGACCGAATATGCGTATTCGAGGAAAGAACCACGCATTTCCTCCGCTACATCGATATCAATAACTTTGGAAACACCGGTACGCGCCTTCTTGGTGGTCATCTGTCCTCTCTCACGACGTACAGGATCGGGTGGTTCTCCATTCCGGATTTGTCCCCAGAGCGTCCAATTCTC
>DIUQ01000043.1:0-221 GCA_002422375.1 bacterium UBA6154 | reverse complement strand
TCCCTGAGCCACGCATGAAGGAACCCGGCATTAAAGGCATCCCCGGCCCCTGTGGTTGATACAACCTCGCTATTCGGTGGAATTGGACTGTTCGTAATCTGTGCATGTCGATCAATCGCGATAGCCCCGGAGGCACCAAGGGTGGCCACAAACACGTAGTCACCAACGTTACGATCGTTCAAAAATGCCGTCATTGCAACAAGCGCATCTTCGTGCCCAAT
>DIUQ01000030.1 GCA_002422375.1 bacterium UBA6154 | reverse complement strand
ATCCAATTGACCGTTCGTTGTAGGTATTGGACGCCCAGAGGCTTCGACCGGTTCCCTCCGTACACTTTGTGAATTGATTCACATAGTCAGGTGGCCAGGGTTGGGTAGTAGTTCGCACCGATCATGGCTACCCTGAACCAATGCCATCAGAAAAGCAGAAGCAAAGGATCACTTACTCCGGGCGTCCTTTCGATCGCCTCGTGAATTTCTCCGACGCTGTGGTTGCCGTAGCCATCACCGTCCTCGCCCTTCCCATCGCGGATTTAGCGCTGACCACGGAGGAGACGACCGTCTGGGAGGTTATGGGGGATAACAGCGGCAAAATCATCACTTTCTTCTTCACCTTTGCCGTGGTCGGGATCATGTGGATGACCCATAATCGGATATTGAGCCAGCTTTTCGCCTTCGATGCCACCATTTTCTGGCTGAATATGGCGTGGCTCGCTGCAATCGCCTTTCTGCCTGTTTCCAGCAACCTTTATGGCACGGCCGACTCCGATGGGCAGCACGGTTGGTCCGGGGGACACGACCTCAGCGGATCAGGATTGCTCTACTGGGGATCACTTGCCTGTGTTTCATTACTGGGCGCCATGATCGCGGCGTATGCGCGCCGCCATCCGGATCTCATTGATCCCGAGATCGAATCTCCGTCCCTGTTGAGTAGGAACTGGAAAGTTCGATATCGCGGAGTGGCTTTTGCCATCTTCTTCCTGCTTATTGGGGTGCTGTCCACGATCTGGCCAGGAAGCGCCGGCTACCTATCACTGACCTTGATCATCCTCGGCCGCGTTATGCGCTGACCGAATAGGACAGATGGCGCTACCGGCTGCGGGCTTGTTCACTGAAATTGAAATACCACGTGTAAAACACTCCAAGAACCGGCGCGGTAACCAGCATGAGCACCGGCACAATCCCACCGACTCCGTTAGCAATGTATCCAATCCCGGCGGTCATCACGGCCACCATGGCAATAAGAACCCCCACGGTAAAGAAATAGCGCTGGGGGCGGCGTAACGACCATGGAATCGGGGTGGCGGGGTCAGTGGGCATAGCCCATGTCTAGCGCATGGCGTGCTGATGCGCATCCCCATATAACGCCGATAATGTACATTATGTCATTTTAATATGTGCTGTGATTCGCGAATCCTCCAGCGTGAATCTGTTCAACCGTGTAATCACCGACGGCGAGTGCACTAGTCCACGCGGGAGACACGACATTCATCATGTGCGTTGATTGAGAATTACCGAGCACGAGAAAATCCATCACAAGACTCTTATCCGGCTTATGCAGCAATTGAGCTCTCACACCTGGTCTTCCACGCTCTACAAAGTCTCGATATTGGATTCGAGGCACTAACTTTTTGGCTTGTGCAGCAAGATAGAACTTTAGATATTTGGGAAATTCAGCAGTAACAAGCGCCGGTACGTTGTGCTTCCGGCTCGTCAAAAAACGTGGGTACAAGTTCACAATCTCGCGGAATTCCTCGGCATCGCCTTCCCATATTGAACCGTAATCCTCGCGTCTGAATGCGGGTATGGCTGTGGGCCCAATTTTCACACGCCCATCACTAGTTGTCGTGACATGAACCCCAAGAAAAGGGTTTCTCGGATCAGGAACCGGGTAAACCTGGCGTGAAAGTGAATAATTGGGCCAATTTCCGTAGAGGTAGAGGCCTTTAAATGGCAACATCGCATATTCATGACCTATTCCGAACCAGTGCGCTACTGAGTCTGCGTATAGTCCTGCCGCGTTCACGATGTGGCTCGCATGCAACTTTTCGCCCGATCTCAACACGATGTGAGAATCTCTACCGGAAACAACCTGCTGGCCCATACGAATTTCACACCCCAGACGCTGCACATGTTCCGCCAAGCGTCTGGTGACCAGTACTGGATTAGCTACCGCAGTTCGAGGCGACCACAGCGCTCTGTCCACTGTGCGGGCATATGGTTCAAGTTCCCGTAACTGATTTTCGTCAACAATCTCTAGTTCACATTTATTTGCCACTCCCCGTTCATACAACTCAATGAGACGGGGAATTTCGCGCTCTGATTTTGTGACTACGACCTTTCCCGTAGCCCTGACAGGTATTCCATTTTCAACACAAAAGGCGCGCAATTGCTCATTACCTTCTCGAGTCAGTCTCGCCTTCAGACTGTCGGGCGCATAATAGAAACCAGCATGCAGTACCCCACTATTTCTACCGGATGAGTGTTGAGCCACCGACTCTTCCTTATCAACTATCAATACTGAAGCCCGCGGATTTCGCTCCTTCCACGCCTTCGCAATTGACAAACCGACTATCCCAGCTCCAATAACAATAAGATCTGTGGGTCTCGCACCGGAGACAGTTGATTGCGTCATTATTGGATCTCCACGGGGTACTCAGGGCTAGGCTGTTTCACAACTCATCTGTTGTTAACTACGAGAGTTCGAGCATATCGAATTGCATCTGGGGTACTTTCAAATATGCAGCCCTTGTTATTCAAATGCTCATGGACACCAAGTGCTCTAAATATGCTTTGGTGGGAATCCTGAACCCCAGACAGGAGAACTGTGATGCCCCGACCTTCTAAACTCTTAATGGTGTCACCCAGAACACTGGCACCTGTCGCATCGAGCATTTGAATGC
>DIUQ01000020.1 GCA_002422375.1 bacterium UBA6154 | reverse complement strand
GTGGTTTTGCCATGGTCAACGTGGGCAATGATGGCAACATTGCGTAAATCGGAGCGAAAAGTCACTAGCTGAGACTAGGCGTGCGTCAGCTGTGACCTTCATACGGGTCGGTCAGCAGGGCGTGGGCGCTACAGTCCGGTGTGCACTTGATCCGGCAAGCCGAGCGCTATTCGGTGATCAAACTCGACCCGCAATCTCCCATTCCTGCACCCCCGCGGGATGCGGAATTCTGGACCCTGTCTCACACTACAGATGAACTTTCCCTCGTCTGCTCCACCGACAGCGCACCGGCAACCGGGATCCTCCAGCGCCAGGACGACTGGGTGGCTTTCCGCGTGGCTGGCACCATGGAGTTCTCCCTCACCGGGATTGTCTCCCGCATTTCCCAACCCATTGCCCACGCCGGGTTGGGAATTTTCGTGATCAGCACATTCGATACCGACTACATACTTATTGCACTGACTCAGACGGAACAGGCCATTCAGGCCTGGCGCGCGGCAGGGATTCACGTAATAGAACCCCTTCACTATTCCCAGCGGCTGATTCTCACTAATCAAAACACTGAACTAGCGAGTATCGCGGACGGTGTCCGTGAGGACGCACTGTGGGTTGCTGATTATCCAACTGAAGGAGATGTCCTCATTTCACGTCTCGCTCGTGAATCCGGTGAGCCGAATCACCTCTTTCAAATCCGCCTGCGCTCGACCGGTGAGGCTATCGGTGGCATTGGTTTTAAAGGTGAACAAACAACAGCCGACTTCGCCGCCATGGAAATTGGCTACGGACTTGCTCCGTCCATGCAAGGGCACGGATATGGATCGGAAGCACTGGGTGCGCTGATCGACATTGCCCGTCAACGTGGAATGAACAACTTGTGCGCGGACACATTGATATCCAACGTCCCCAGCCAGAGAATTCTTATTAAGAACAACTTCCGTGAAGTATCCCGTCACGAGGATTCGATCTGGTGGTTACTCCAACTAGGAGATGCTTAAGTAGGTTTCGAGCGAATCGAAATAACTCTCCATGCCAGCCTGCGCTTGAATTGCATCTTTCTCAGGTAGGTCACCGAATTGGCTGAACTTCACCCAGCTACGGAAGTCACGGGACTCAAACTCAATGACAATCTGATGACTCTCCGTGGAGAAATCCCGTGCGGCGAATTCGTCTGCCGACTCGGTGTAATGCAATGTGTGCTCGAGGCGTGCATTCTCAACAATCGTGGTGTACTGACCGTAGAAGTAGGCAACGAAATCTAACTCTGGGACATTGATCGCAACTGTCCACAAACCACCAGGAACCGCATCAGAATGCACCGATCCTGGAACCACCGTGTGTCCCACCATGTGATACCACGCTTCGAGTGCTTCGGGATCAGTCCACGCGGCCCAGAGAATGTCAACCGGAATATCGATCTCCCGTTCAACGCTGTAGGCAGGTTGGTCGCTCATGATGCCTCCTTGGATGTGGATAACTTCTTAGACATTGAAACGGAATTCGACAACATCGCCGTCCACCATGACGTAGTCCTTGCCCTCAATTCGGACTTTCCCCTTAGCTTTTGCTTCCTGCATGGAGCCGGCTGCTACGAGGTCATCGAATGACACGACTTCAGCTTTAATGAAACCCTTTTGGAAATCGGTATGAATAACACCGGCCGCTTCAGGAGCTGTTGCGTTTTTGGGAATAGTCCAAGCACGAGCCTCTTTTGGTCCTGCTGTCAGGTAGGTCTGTAAACCGAGGGTGTTGAAGCCAACGCGCGCGAGTGCATGCAAACCCGATTCCTCTTGACCAACAGATTGCAGAAGTTCGAGTGCTTCCTCGTCAGATAACTCGACCAACTCTGATTCGATCTTGGCGTCGAGGAAAACAACCTCAGCAGGTGCCACCAGCTCGCGCATTTCCTTTTTAAAGTTGTCATCTGACAGTTCATTCTCGTCCGCATTGACCACGTATACAAAAGGCTTTGCGGTCAACAGGAACAGCTCGCGAATAGGTGTTGCATCAAAGCCTGCGCTGAACAGTGTCTTACCGCTGTTCAAAATTTCCTGCGCTGCTTCGGCAGCTTCCAGCACTGCAGCCTTGGACTTGTCGAGGCGGACTTCCTTCTGTAGACGCGGTAGCGCTTTTTCGAGTGTTTGCATGTCCGCCAAGATCAACTCTGTATTAATGGTCTCCATGTCCTCTTTCGGCGATACCCGACCTTCGACGTGTACAACGTCGTCGTCAGTGAACGCCCGGAGTACCTGGCAGATGGCATCTGACTCGCGAATATTGGCAAGGAACTTATTGCCCAGGCCCGCGCCTTCAGAGGCGCCTTTCACGATTCCGGCAATATCCACGAACATGACGCTCGCCGGAATGATTTTCTCCGAACCAAAGATTCCGGCCAACGTTTCTAATCGGGGATCAGGAACACCGACAACACCAGTGTTCGGCTCAATCGTGGCAAAGGGGTAGTTAGCCGCCAAAACATTGTTCTTTGTCAGTGCATTAAACAGCGTTGACTTGCCCACATTTGGCAATCCGACAATTCCCAGAGTTAATCCCACGCCGGCGAGTCTAGATTGCGCTCCTTTTACCGAGGGACGTGGTCAGGGGGCTGTGTTGTGTACGGGGAATGTCGGTCATCCGTGTCACCATGAATTCATGGACGTCATGACTGCGCTACTCGCTGTGCTTCTTCTCGCCCTGGGTCTCGTGGTGGGTTTCTTCCTCGGGAAGGGGCGCGCCACTGATTCACAACTCCCCCAGTTGGAATCCGGGCTGAATTCACTCTCCCATGCCATTGATCGAATGAATGCCCAAGTGACCCAGAACCAAGCGGCGGGGGTTGCCTCGGCGACAGCGCTCAAGTCTGAACTGCTCACCACTCTCGCCCATCACTCACAAACCGTTACCAACTCCGTGGCTGATGTCCGCCAGCAAGCAGCTCAACTCACCTCCGTCCTGAATCGGAGCAGCGCCCGAGGTCGCTGGGGGGAAATGGAACTGCGTCGACTCGTAGAAGCTGCTGGCCTGATGGATCGGGTCCACTTCTTAGAACAAGGCAGCGTTGCCACCGAGTCAGGGTCCCTGCGCCCAGACCTGCAGGTGCTGCTCTCTGAGGAGCGCAGCATTGTGGTGGACGCTAAAACCCCCATGGACAACTACCTCGCTGCCGCGCAGTGCGCCGACACCGTTGAGCAACAGCGCCTCATGTCGGAACACGCCAAGGCAGTGGTTTCCCATATCGACCAACTCAGCCGCAAGGCATACGCAGCGAACTTCACGGAGTCCATTGATTTCGTCGTCATGTTTCTCCCATCAGAATCATTGTTGGAATCCGCATTAAGGGAACGTCCAGACCTGCTCGACTACGCGTTCTCCCGCAATATCGTTCCGGCGACACCCACCACCCTGTATGCGCTGCTCCGAGGTGTCGGCATGAGTTGGAAGAACACCGAGATATTGGAACAAGCCTTAGAAATTTCACACTTGTCCCGTGAGCTGTATACCCGGGTAGATGTTGTTTTTACCCATTTCAGCAAACTCGGTAAGTCACTGCAGGGCGCCGTGTCCCATTACAACCAGACCGTTCGCTCCATTGAAACGCGGGTTCGACCCACCGGACAAAAACTGGCGGATCTCGGTGTTCGCACCGACAAGAACGAGCAGCGTCTGACAGATACGCCGGAAATTGACTCCTTTGTCGCTGACGTCCCCGCACAACTCAATGCAGTCAACGAGTAATAGGCATTGCGTGCTCTCCTTCAACAACTCCGAGAAGTAGTAACGTGACCCCCGTGAACGAGGAACTACCCCCTGCCGAGGATCCCTATGCATCCTTGTTCCGACCCGAGGAACCCAGTGCGACTCCCTCGGAAACAGGACGGGTTTTTCGCAGTCAAGGTGTGACCGGACATGAGGACGCACTCATGGCCGTCCCAGCCAATAAAGCAGGCAAGCTGCGCACACTCTCCCGCGACACCACCGCCTCCACTGATGTCCTGACCGTTCACTCCGGAGCACCCACCCCCGAGAAAGTGGTCGCTGTGGACGTGAGCGAACACACTGATCGTCGTGAGCCAACACCTCGGGTGCGAACAACCTCTCGAGCCGCTGTCGTTGGATCCCTGACCGCCCCGCTGGTCTATGCCATCACGATTGGCGTCACTCTCGTGTTTGGGCTGGGCAATGTCCTCATATTTGGTGGCCAGCCGGGCGCACTCACCGGAATCGGGCTCATCGGTGCAACCCTTTTCGTCAGTATTGCCGTTCAACAATCAGACGACATTCATGCGATTTACGCCCCTGCCATTGCCTTCTTTGTCACCGCGATCACCGTGGGGCAAATTAATGTCACAGCCACATCTATCTTGGACCGAGCCATTGAGGTGTTTTTTGTGCTGGGACAGAACTGGCTCTGGATTATTGGGTCAACTGTTATTGCGTTGACAATCGTGGCATTGCGCCGTCGCTCACTTCGCTGAGGCAGCCTTTAAGTCCCGACGTAGTTCCGGTGGAAGGGCAAACATCAGGGTTTCCTCTGCTGTCCGAACTTCTTCCACCGTGGTGAATTCCCGTTCACGCAACCACGTGAGAACCTCGTCGACCAATAACTCTGGGACGGAGGCACCGCTGGTTACGCCAACCGTTGTCACGCCATCAAGCCAGGAATCCTGCAACTCACGAAAGCTGTCCACCCGGAAGGAAGAGGCAGCTCCAGCATCCAATGCCACCTCAACGAGTCGAACAGAGTTAGAGGAATTACCCGATCCCACGACAATCACCAGATCACAGTCCGGTGCCATGGCCTTGACCGCTATTTGCCGATTCTGTGTTGCGTAGCAAATATCGTCACTCGGCGGGCTCTGCAAGTCAGGAAAGCGCTCCTTGAGCACTGCAACAGTCTCCAGTGTTTCATCTACTGACAGAGTTGTTTGTGACAGCCAAATTAGTTTGTCGGGATTCTCCACCTCGACATGGCGTGCACCCTCTGGATCTTCCACCAAGGTAATGGCCTCGGGAGCTTCTCCTGTTGTGCCCACTACTTCTTCATGTCCGTCGTGACCAATCAAAATAATGTCATAACCTTCATTGGCAAATCGGCGCGCTTCTGAGTGAACCTTGGTCACCAGTGGGCACGTGGCATCAATGGTCTTCAGATTCCGCTCCGCCGCTTCCGCGTGTACAACGGGGGCAACGCCATGGGCGGAAAAAACCACCGTGGAACCTTCCGGGACCTCCGCAACCTCGTCGACAAAAATCACACCCCGTTCTTGCAGGGACTCCACCACGTATTTATTGTGCACAATTTCCTTGCGGACATACACGGGAGCGCCGTAGAGGTCGAGTGCTTTCTCCACCGTCAGGATTGCCCGGTCAACACCGGCACAGTATCCGCGAGGTGCAGCAACAAGGACTTTTTTTGCCTCCGACATGGCTCTATCGTAAGCGCAGGCCCCCTATCCCGCTTAGGCTGCGTGAGTGGCATTGGAGACCTCGGCACAATCACCGGCCCCGGTTCGGGTTATTTCCACCCTGCTGCACGACTACATTGACCGACTTAGTTCTATTTGGGT
>DIUQ01000050.1 GCA_002422375.1 bacterium UBA6154 | reverse complement strand
AATTTTGTTGTGGTGTCTGGTGTCAGCGGATCGGGTAAGTCCACGTTGGTTAACGATGTCCTACTGGCAGTTCTGTCGAGGGAACTTAATGGAGCATCTGTCGTTCCCGGAAAGCATACGAAGGTCAGTGGCCTTGAACTGGTGGACAAAGTTGTGCACGTTGATCAAAGTCCCATTGGTCGCACGCCTCGAAGCAACCCCGCTACTTACACCGGGGTATTCGATCACATTAGGAAGCTATTTGCTGAAACCCCAGAAGCGAAGATCCGTGGGTATCAGCCGGGTCGTTTTAGTTTCAACGTAAAAGGCGGACGGTGTGAGTCGTGCAGTGGCGACGGAACATTGAAAATTGAAATGAACTTCCTTCCTGATGTTTATGTACCGTGTGAGGTCTGTCATGGTTCTCGATATAACCGGGAAACCCTTGAAGTCCACTACAAGGGAAAAACAATTGCTGAAGTACTTGACATGCCCATTGAGGAAGCAAGTGTGTTTTTCGCGGCAATTCCTCCGATTGCTCGTCATCTCAACACTTTGGTGGAAGTAGGACTAGGTTACGTCCGCATGGGTCAGTCGGCCCCAACGCTGTCGGGCGGAGAAGCACAACGAGTCAAGCTGTCCGCGGAACTGCAAAAAAGATCAACAGGGCGAACCATTTATGTACTCGATGAGCCCACAACGGGACTTCATTTCGAGGACATTCGGAAACTGCTTCTCGTATTGCAGAGCCTGGTCGACAAGGGAAATACCGTGTTGGTCATTGAACACAATCTTGATGTCATTAAGTCGGCCGACTGGATCATTGATCTGGGGCCAGAAGGCGGTTCTGGCGGGGGGCAGGTAGTCGCCTCTGGCACACCGGTGGAAATCGCCGCTTCTCCCGTGAGTCACACCGGTCGATTCTTGAAACAATTAGAGTTAGATCATTAATTGGAAGGGAGCAGTATGAATCGGAATATGGAACGCCGTCAGGTGCTGAAAGCTGGAGCAGTTGTTGGTGGAGTGGCGGTGGGTGCAACCGTGGTTGCTGGCTGCGCTGCGGCAGAAGACATTGAATCAGGTGCGGTGGAGGCGGCAGCGACGGCTTCTGTATCCGTGACTGATGTCCCGGTGGGTGGCGGTTACATTGCACAAGAACCACCGGTCGTAATCACCCAACCGGAATCTGGTGACATAAAGGCATTTACCGCGATTTGCCCCCACGCCGGGTGTCTGGTGTCGGATGTTGTAGCAAACAAGATTATTTGTCCATGCCACGGCTCTAAGTTTTCGGCGGTGGACGGGAGCGTTATTTCTGGTCCATCTCCATCTGGCCTCAACGGTGTTGCTTACGAGGTGTCCGGTGAGACCGTCACATTTGGCTAATGTATGTGGTCTGATGTTGTTCCCACATGTCTGATCCCAGTGAGTATCGACCACCGTCTGGCTCCATTCCAACGGATCCCGGGGTATATCGCTTCAAGGATCCCCATGGCCGCATTGTTTACGTTGGAAAGGCAAAGAATCTACGAGCACGCCTCAATAGCTACTTCCAGGATTTTTCCGGGCTGCACGCCCGAACTCAACAGATGGTCACCACTGCAAGCTCCGTTGATTGGGTGACCGTTGACACTGAAGTCGAAGCGCTTGTCTTGGAATACTCGTGGATCAAAGAGTTCTCACCCCGTTTTAATGTTCGCTTTCGTGATGACAAGTCGTACCCATATTTAGCTATTTCCGTCTCGGACACCTTCCCTCGAGTTTCCGTTGTGCGCGAAGCAAAGCGCAAAGGAACTAAGTATTTCGGTCCCTACGCCCACGCCTGGGCCGTACGCGCCACATTAGATGAACTCATTCGGGTATTTCCGGTTCGCTCCTGTCGAGAGGGGGTATTTAGGCAAGCGGAACGCAGCAATCGAGCCTGCCTGCTCGGCTATATCGACAAATGTAGTGCGCCGTGTGTTGGTCACATAAGTGAATCTGACTACCGAAGTCTTGTGAACGACCTCATCAAGTTCTTATCTGGTCAGTCCACGAATTTTCTGAAACAAACTCGCGCAAAGATGGTTGAGGCCGCGCAGCTTCAGGACTACGAATCTGCGGCGAAATGGCGGGATCGTGTTTTAGCGCTCGAACGAGTCCTTGAACAGAATGCTGTTGTGTTTGACGACAGCACGGATGCGGACGTCATTGCTGTCGTCTTTGGCGAACTCGACATTGGGGTACAAATTTTCCATGTCCGTTCAGGGCGTATTACCGGTCAGAGGTTTATGGTTGTAGAGCGCAGCGAGGATCTCAGTACCGGTGGGTACGTCCAGAGAATACTGACGCGAATCTATTCGGATGTCACTCAAAGCGGGATCCCTCGGGAAATTCTTGTCACTGAGATGCCCGATGATCCCGAGGTTCTCACCACCTGGCTTGAATCTGAACGCGGATCTCGACTTGATCTTCGCGTGCCGCAGCGTGGTGATAAACGAACCATTTTGGCTACCGCCGTTGAAAATGCCGAGCGCTCACTTGAACGCCATGTAATTGAGCGTAGTTCTGACATAACAGTCCGAACTCAATCTCTCAATGCATTACAGAATGCTTTGGACCTCACCGAGCCGCCACTGCGCATTGAATGCATTGACATTTCAACCCTACAAGGATCGGACACAGTTGCTTCCCTCGTGGTTTTCGAGGATGGACTGCCCAAGAAAAAGGACTATCGAACGTTTATCATCAAAGGTGACAAAAACGATGATCTCTCGTCCATTGCAGAAGTGGTTAGGCGCAGGTTCGCCGATATCCAGACCCCACACGCCGAAGGTAGGTTTTCCTATCCGCCCAGCCTGTTGGTCATTGATGGTGCGCGAGGTCAAGCATCCGCTGCCGCCACGGTCTTGCGAGACGTGGGTCTGTCGATTCCCGTCGTGGGATTGGCTAAGCGCTTAGAGGAAGTCTGGTTGCCTGATAGCAACCAACCATTAATTTTGCCGCGGAACAGTCCGGCACTGCATCTCCTGCAGCGGGTTCGAGATGAAGCCCACCGGGTCGCTATTGGATTTCACCGTAAACGACGCGGGAAGCGTTCTCTGGTTAGTGGGCTTGATGCAATAGTCGGACTGGGTCAGGAACGGAGAAAAGCGCTGATTCATCATTTTGGATCTGTTAGCGCCGTCCGGGATGCCAGCGTTGAAGAGCTTCGCGCTGTGCCGGGAATTGGGAATCAGTTGGCGGAGTCAATCCATGCGTCGTTAAACCCTGAACAGGTCGAAACGGAGGGTTCTTGACCAATCGGATAGCGTTTTGTCAAACCTGTTAGGAGGTACCGTGCCAGCTGACCCAAAATTTGAGTTAACAGTCCTCACCGGAATGAGTGGTGCGGGGCGTACTACAGCTGCACGGGCGCTGGAGGATCTTGGGTGGTTTGTCATTGACAACCTGCCACCGAAGCTTATGGCAGATGCGATTGAGCTCGCTCGTAAGAGTGCAGACGTCAAGCGAATGGCCGTTGTTGTTGACACCAGAAGCGGGTCTTTCTTCTCGCAACTTAGCGGAGCCTTGACCGAGGTGGCAACGGACAAGACTCAAATAAATATCATCTTTCTAGAAGCTTCTGATGAATCACTAGTCCGGCGGTTTGAGTCTTCGCGGAGGCCGCATCCTCTGCAGCAGGAGCAGCGTATTATTGACGGTCTTTCCCGTGAACGAGAGTTACTGCAAGATATTCGCGGGGCAGCAGACTTGGTCATTGATACAAGTGCGTTGAATGTACATGACTTAAGGCGACGCATCGAGTCATTATTTGGGTTAGACACTGAAGCTGATATGCACGTCACGGTGTTGTCATTTGGCTTTAAATACGGAATCCCGGTAGATGCTGACATGGTTGCCGACGTCCGCTTCCTGCCAAATCCATATTGGGATGAGCAATTGCGTCCGCTGACTGGACAAGATGCAGCGGTCTCAGACAGTGTCCTAGAGCGCCCAGGGGCACGTGAATTCCTGTCGAGTTTTCAGGAGTTGTTAACAATTTCGAGAGAGGGCTACCTCAGAGAAGGTAAGCGATTGGTCACTGTGGCTATAGGGTGCACTGGAGGCAAGCATCGAAGTGTCGCCATGACGGAAGCTTTAGCAACGAGTTTGCGAGATTCCGGTGTAGATGCGGTTGTATATCACCGAGACCTGGGTCGGGAATAGTGACTTATAATGTTGTTGCCTTTGGTGGAGGGCACGGCCTGTATTCCACGCTGCGGGCACTGACGCTCCTGAAACAGGCGAGCACGGATCCCTTGTCCATTACGGCAGTTGTTGGTGTCTCTGATGATGGCGGCTCGAGCGGACAGCTACGAGATGTGTACCCGGTCGTACCTCCCGGCGATTTACGCATGGCTTGTGCAGCGCTGTGTCCTCCCTCCGATCCAGGGAATGGTGTTTCTATCGAACAGTTGCTGCAGTTTCGATTCCCTGACGCACCAGCATCCGGGCTATCAGGACATGTTGTGGGGAATATCGTGCTCACTGCACTGTGGTCCATGGGTTTATCCACCACCGATGGACTCGCCCAGCTGGGCTCCCTGCTCAATCTTCAAGGGAAGGTCCTTCCCGCAAGCACTGAACCGACCGTGATCAGTGCTCTGATCACAAATGAGCCACACGAGAGGGATGATTCACACCGACGGGTTGTAGGCCAGGTGGCGGTCGCTCAGACGTCGGGAACCGTGATCGATCTTTTTCTGGAGCCGGCTGATCCAGAGGTGAGTAACGAAGTAATCGATGCGATAAATAGTGCCGATCACTTGGTCTTTGGCCCTGGATCGTGGTTCACGTCCGTTGTCCCGCACCTGCTCATTCCGCGGATTCGATCCGCCATCGCTCGGAGTGGAGCGCTTCGTATTTTAGTATTGAATTTGGTGCCAGGACACAGCGAAACGGCGCGGTACACGCCGTCGGACTATCTGGATTCATGGCACAGGTTGGCACCTGAGATCGGTCTTGATTACGTTATTGCTGATTCGGCACATGATTCGGAAATTGATCAATGTGAGTACTCAGCGCAACAGGTAGGAGCCACGGTGATCTGGGACTCCTTGGCTCAAAGCACACACATACATGACCCTCATGCATTGGCTGCAGTATTGGATAAGGTTCGCGGAATGAGAAGAGGCACCACATGGCCATGACATCTGAAGTCAAGGACGAATTAAGCCGAGTCGAGGTGACTAAGACTTGTTGCCGCAAAGCAGAAGTATCAACCATCCTGAGGTTTGCATCCGGGCTTCACATTGTCAATCGACAGATAGTTGTCGAGGCTGACGTCGACACTGGGGCGGCAGCTCGACGTCTTCGCAAGGACATATTCGATATTTACGGGCACGAGAGTGATATCGCCATGGTTCAAGGGACGGGTATCAAGAAGGGCACCCGCTATCTCGTTCGTGTGGTCACCGGCGGGGAGGCTCTGGCCAAACAGACAGGAATTGTCGACGCGAGTGGACGCCCGGTCCGTGGATTACCGCCGGCTATTGTCGCTGGGGCCTTATGTGACTGCATATCCGCGTGGCGTGGCGCGTTTCTCGCTCACGGGTCGCTTACTGAGCCGGGTCGATCATCGTCACTGGAAATTACTGCCCCGGGTCCCGAGGCTGCCCTTGCGCTGGTCGGTGCTGCGCGACGGCTCGGAATCACCGCAAAATCCCGCGAGGTGCGTGGTGTGGACCGCGTAGTTATTCGCGACGGAGATTCCATCGGAGCAATGCTGGCGAAACTCGGTGCTCATGAATCCATGATGGCCTGGGAAGAACGACGCATGCGACGGGAGGTTCGAGCGACAGCCAATCGACTTGCCAATTTTGATGACGCGAATTTGCGGCGAAGTGCTCGAGCAGCCGTTGCGGCCGGGGCTCGTGTTCAGCGTGCGCTGGAGATCCTTGGCCCCGATGTACCCGACCACCTCGTTGTCGCGGGACGATTGAGAATGGAGCACCAACAGGCCAGCCTGGAGGAATTAGGTGCCTTAAGTGACCCGCCCATGACCAAAGATGCGATAGCAGGGCGAATACGCAGACTTCTCGCCTTGGCCGATAAAAAGGCCTCCGAGCTGGGGATTCCCGATACGGAATCGGCTGTGCACGAGTCGGGCGAGCACGAGTCGGGGGAGCACGAGTCGGGACACCCGGAGTCAGTGGAAATCTAGCCTCCGGGCAGAGGCATCACATGTCCTCGTGGAGGAAGAATTCTCCTCCCGGTAACACGGTGGTAACGCCCTTCCACTAGCGTTAGAACTGAGAAAAATTGGCGTGGGCAGCTTTCTGTAAGCGCTTACAATTCTGAGGAGTGGACATGAAGGTCGGTATCAACGGTTTTGGTCGCATTGGACGCAATTTCTTCCGGGCAATTCGCGACAGCGGAGCAGCGATCGAGGTGGTGGGCATCAATGACCTCACCGACACCAAGACCCTCGCCCACCTCCTCAAGTACGACAGCATTTTGGGCCGGCTCGGGGTTCCCGTCGAGGCAGAAGATGGCGCGATTGTGGTAGATGGAGTACGCATTCCGGTTTTTGCCGAGCGTGACCCAGCTAACCTTCCCTGGGGTGCCATTGGCGCAGAGATCGTGGTGGAATCCACTGGATTCTTCACCGACGCTGACTCAGCCCGAAAGCATCTAGATGCTGGCGCCAAAAAGGTCATCATTTCTGCACCTGCCAAGGGAGAAGACATCACGATCGTCATGGGTGTCAACGACTCTGAATACAACCCCGAAACCGACAACATCATTTCCAACGCTTCCTGTACCACAAACTGTCTTGCACCCATGGCCAAGGCGATTGACGATGCATTCGGTATCGAGCGTGGTCTCATGACAACTATCCACGCTTATACGAATGATCAGAGCATTCTTGATTTCCCGCATAAGGATCTTCGCCGTGCTCGTGCTGCTGCCGTCAACATGATTCCGACGAGTACTGGAGCTGCTAAAGCCATTGGTTTGGTGCTGCCGCACCTGAAGGGCAAGCTCGATGGATATGCCATGCGAGTTCCAGTCCCCACCGGGTCGGCCACCGATCTCACGGTCGAACTGAAAAAAGCCGCCACCAAAGAAGAAATCAATGCTGTTGTAAAGGCGGCTGCTGACGGCCCGTTGAAGGGAATTTTGGTGTATACCGAAGATCCCATTGTTTCATCGGACATTGTCACCGATCCCGCGTCATGCATTTTCGATGCATCCCTGACCAATGTGAGTGGCAATATGGTGAAGGTACTTGGCTGGTATGACAATGAATGGGGTTACAGCAATCGTTTGGTTGATATCGTGAAATTTGTTGGAGCCAAACTTCCATCGTGAATAAATTAGCCGACCTTGCATTGGATGGTGCAGTAGTAGCCGTTCGGTGTGACTTCAACGTACCGCTGAATGAGACTGGAGTTATCACCGATGACCTGCGCATTAGGGCCGCAGTTCCGACCATCCTGGAATTATTGAGTCGCAATGCCCGCATTGTGATCTTGGCGCACATGGGTCGACCCAAGGGAGCGGTGGTCGAGTCACTTCGGCTCGAGCCTGTTGCAACGCGTCTCAGTGAGCTACTCCAGCAGCCGGTAAAAATGCTGACAGATAGTGATCCACAGGTGTTAACACGGATTATTTCTGAGCAGCCACCTGGGACAGTCTCGCTCCTAGAGAATGTCCGGTTTGATCCGCGGGAAACGAGCAAGGATCATGCTGAACGCTTGTCGTTAGCGAAAGAATGGGCCACCTGGGCCGACTTCTTTGTCTCCGAAGGATTCGGTGTTGTGCATCGAAAACAAGCTTCGGTGACAGAGTTAGCGGAACTTGTTCCAAATGCGCCAGGGTTACTGGTTGAAAAAGAGACCCAGGTGTTCACCACCTTGTTACAGAACCCCGAGCGTCCATATACGGTCGTTTTGGGTGGAAGCAAGGTGAGTGACAAGCTGGGCGTCATCGAGTCATTGCTTCCGCGAGTGGATAACCTTCTGATCGGTGGGGGAATGGCATACACGTTCCTCCTGGCCCAAGGAATGTCCGTGGGAACCTCGTTGCAGGAACCAGATTTCCTTGACGCGGCGCGTGGTTTTCTACGGCAGGCGGCCGAACTCGGCGTTCGAATTGTTCTGCCCGTCGATATTGTCATTGCGCGAGAGTTTGCCGCAGATTCTGAAACATCGATTGTTTCGTCGGATCACATTCCAGATGACTGGATGGGGCTAGATATTGGCCCGGAAAGCCGCGAGTTGTTCGCCCGCATTATTGAGGAATCCAAGACGGTCGTATGGAACGGACCCATGGGAGTCTTCGAGATGGATGCATTTGCCGGCGGTACCCTCGCCGTTGCCCAGGCTATGGCTCGGTCTTCCGCCTTCACTGTGATCGGTGGGGGAGATTCAGCTGCTGCAGTGCGAATCCTTGATGTCGATGAATCCACCTTTGATCACATCAGCACCGGCGGCGGAGCGAGTCTCGAATTTCTTGAAGGTAAGACGCTACCCGGACTAGCCGTACTGGAAGGTAAGACATGAGCAGTAATACACGCAAGCCATTAATGGCCGGCAACTGGAAAATGAATATCAACCATTTCGAGGCAATTGCCCTAGTGCAAAAATTGGCATTTGCCCTGAATGAGTCTGACTTCGAGGCAGTAGATGTTGCGGTTATTCCTCCATTCACTGATTTGCGATCAGTGCAGACATTGATTGAGGGGGACAAATACGAGCTTTTTTATGGTGCTCAGGACGTGTCTCCCCATGACAAAGGTGCACATACGGGAGATATTTCGGCCAGTATGTTGGCGAAACTGGGTTGCACATTCGTGCTGGCGGGGCACAGTGAACGACGCCAAAATCACGGAGAGACTGACCAGTTGATCAACGCAAAAACCCGCACGATTCTCTCCTATGACATGACGCCGATTGTCTGCGTAGGAGAAGGTCTTGAGGTGCGGGAGGCTGGTCAAGCCATTCCCCATGTTCTCGATCAGGTCAGTGGCTCGTTGGTCGACTTCACTCCCGAGCAGGTGGCACATCTGGTGATCGCCTACGAACCCGTCTGGGCGATTGGGACGGGTGAGGTAGCCACTCCAGCCGATGCCCAAGAGGTGATTCATGCCATTCGCCGCCATGTAGCCCAAGGGTGGGGGGCAGATTCCGCGGCATCGCTCAGGATTCTGTACGGGGGTTCGGTCAAGGCTGAGAATGTGGCGGCAATCATGGCTCAACCCGATATTGACGGTGCCTTGGTCGGTGGCGCGAGCCTTGATCCAGACGAATTTGTCGGGATTGTGCGCTATCGAATGCACCCCGTCGAAGGCTAGAACTTGTCACGACATATCCTTAAGCGCTGAAGTGAGCAAACCGAAGGGGTACCCGTCCGGCCATGATTAATGCCATCACCATTGCGCTAGCAGTTATTTTGATCATTACCAGTGTGCTCCTGGTTGTCCTCATTCTTTTGCACCGAGGCAAAGGTGGCGGATTGTCTGATTTATTCGGAGGTGGCGTCAGTTCATCCGTTGGCGGTTCCTCGGTCGCTGAAAAGAATCTTGACCGACTAACCGTTGCATTGGGTCTCATTTGGGCCGCTGCAATTATTGCCGTGGGACTACTAGTACGCACAGGTTCGTGAGAGGAAAATAGATGGCTGGCGGAAGTGCAATCAGAGGTAGTCGCGTAGGCGCAGGCCCCATGGGGGAAGCGGAACGAGGTGAAGCCGCACCCAGATTTTTTGTGTCCTTTTGGTGCAGTCGCAAGCACGAGTCCCGTCCGAGTTTCGCACTGGAAGCCGAAGTACCTGAGGAGTGGGATTGTCCTCGATGCGGACTCCCGGCAGGTACAGATAAAGACAACCCGCCCTTACCCCCCAAAATTGAGCCGTACAAGACCCATTTGGCCTATGTCAAAGAGCGTCGATCTGACAAGGATGGTGCGGCGATTCTGCAAGAAGCAATAGACAAACTTCGTGGCAATTAGCTGATAAAGATTAATTGATTCGCGGAAACTCCCCGTGCGGGAGTTTCTTCGATTGATCCGACTTCATTAATCGTGGCAGCGAGTGCCGCTTCTTTCCCCTCACCGGCGGCGAGCATAACTGTAAGTTCAGACCTATTGAGCGTTGAATAGGTGAATGTGACTCGTTGAGGTGGCGCTTTGGGCGAATCTGTGACCGCTATACACGGTTCCCGCGCATATAACTGTTTGGAATGGGGGAAGAGTGATGCAATGTGTCCGTCAGGTCCAAGTCCCAGCACGGTGATATCGAATTGGGGTCCCAGGGGTCCATACTTCACTAAATCAGCTGAATATAAGTCCGCGGCAATTCCCACCGTCGCGCACTGATCACTTCCTGCCACTCGATGCACATGGTCTGGATGATAAAAGTCGCCCAGAATAGAAGCTATTCCTGCATCATTTCTCTCCGGAGAAGAGAGTGGCACAAATCGTTCATCGCTCCACCACAGGTGTACGCGATTCCATGTGTCGATCGGTAGCTCTTCAGCAAGAACCCTGAGTTGTTGGGTCACTTGGGAACCGGATGTGCCTCCTGTCAATGCAATGTGGATGTCACCTACTGAAGGACATTGCATGAGGTTTCGGTGCATTAAGTTAATTGTTCGTTCGGCCACACCGGTGATCATGGTGTGTTTTCCTGGCGTAGTGCGAACATGACTGAACCAAAAACATTGTCTGGATCAAGTCGCTTTAATTCCTCATTGAGTAATGCTGACAGATCGCGGTCTGGGAGGGAGATGACCGCATCGGGGGTGTCGGGTCTGCACAAGATAGCGCTATCACCGTCCGCTCTGCTGATAGAAATATCCCCGTTATCAGAGCGGAGCGTGACGGCCGAAATCCCTGGCAGCGAGCTAACGTGGGATCTCACGGGAGCGCCAAGCCGCAAATTCAGCCACGTAGCCAGTAGTAATGCACTGGGGTTGCCATCTTCAGCCTCAATTATTACCTCACTCATTGATCCAACCGGTCTATCGAGCGCAGCTGCTAAGGCTGACCGCCATGGAGTCAGACGCGTCCACGCTAAGTCGGTATCACCAGGGTGGTAAGTCTGAGCGCGAAGTTTCAGCGCATGAGACGGATCCTTCGACATAGCGGAATCGGAAATGCGCCGCTGCGCATGTTTGCCAATGGAGTCTTGCGCAAGGCACTCGGGCGCTTCTGACGGCCAAAAAGCAACAACGGGGGTATCGGAGAGTAGGAGTGGTATGGCTACCGAATTTGCATGCTCAGAAAGTTCTCCGCGTAGACGCAGCACCGCAACTTCCCCCGGTCCATCGTCTCCTCCGACGGCAATTTCCGCGTCCAGCGTTGGGGCATTACGGCCAGGTCGCGGGATAAGGGTGACAATGCGCATGGGGTGTGCCCGAGCGGAGGTGACGGCGGCGGCGGTGGCATCTGACTGAAATTCCTCCGTTGCCAGTATCAAGAGAGTGAGCACCATCCCGGTGGCCGGTGAGCCTTGGCGATGCCGCTCTCGGGAAATGGCCGCTGCTACTTCTCCACCACT
This sequence comes from bacterium UBA6154, assembly GCA_002422375.1. The sequence continues at coordinate 1,651 of DIUQ01000050.1, read as the reverse complement.
CGTATCATCGATTCGAATCATGGAAAGTCGCCCCTCTGGTTACTAGTAATCGCCATTTACGGCCTCCGCCAGCTGCGGCCGTCGCGCTCAATCATGGTGTAGGAACTAGCAGGTCCCCATCCGCCCGAGGCATATTGGTCAGGACGTCCGTGGTCCGCCCAGTACTGAAGAATTGGATCTAGGATTCTCCAGCTGATTTCAACTTCCTCTCTCCGGGGGAACAGCGGTGGGTCGCCAAGAAGGACATCAAGAATTAATCTTTCATAAGCCTCAGGGCTGGTGTCCACAAACGAATCACCATATTGGAAATCCATGGTGACATCTCTTACTTGCATTGTGTTGGTGTCGGGAACCTTCGAACCGAATCGCACCGTAATGCCCTCATCAGGCTGTATCCGAAATACGAGAGCGTTATTACTCAATTCCTCTGTTGCAGACTCAGTGAGTGGCAGATGCGGGGCACGCTTGAAGACTATGGCAACTTCGGTGACGCGGCGACCCAACCTCTTGCCTGTCCGTAAGTAGAAAGGCACGCCAGCCCAGCGTCGATTCTCTACATTCAACCGTAGAGCTGCGAAGGTCTCTGTTGTTGAGGTGGGGGATATTCCTTTTTCCTCGAGGAAACCGATAACTGGTATTCCGCCTTGCCATCCGGATGCGTACTGTCCTCGCGACGTGTGGTCCCCGATTCGGTCAGGGATCGTAATAGCGCGAAGTACTTTTTCTTTCTCAATTCGGATATCGTGCGGCTCAAATGAGAGGGGCTCCTCCATTGCCGTTAAGGCCATGAGTTGCAATAAGTGGTTTTGGATCACGTCTCGGGTTGCGCCAATGCCGTCGTAGTAGCCAGCGCGGCCGCCAATGCCAATGTCCTCGGCCATTGTTATCTGGACATTATCAATGAAATTGCTATTCCATAGCGGTTCAAACATGACATTTGAAAAGCGCACGGCGAGAATATTTTGAACTGTCTCTTTGCCAAGATAGTGATCAATCCGAAAAACACTCTCGGGCGGGAAAACCCGATCCACCAGTTCATTGAGCTCAATTGCAGACTCGAGATCGTGTCCAAATGGTTTCTCAATAACCACACGGCGCCAGGATTTGTCAGTACCGGACTCAGCCAACCCTGAAGTCTTGAGGTTCTCTAATACGTCGGGGAACAGTCCGGGTGGTATCGAAAGGTAAAATGCGTGGTTCCCACCCGTACCCATGGTGACGTCTAGTTCTTGAACAACTGCCTTTAACCGCTCGTAGGCCAAAGGGTCGGTCAAATCCCCATCGACAAATCGAATTCCACTTGCCAACCGCTGCCATGTTTCCTCTGAAAAAGGTGTTCGTGCGTGTTCTTTGACTGCGTCATGAACTTCCCTCGCAAAATCTTGATCTGCCCAATCTCTGCGGGCGAAACCAACGAGAGCGAATCCAGGTGGAAGTAGCCCCCTGTTGGACAGGTCGTAGATTGCCGGCATGACCTTCTTGCGGGACAGATCACCGGTCACCCCAAAGAGTATGAGAGAGCTCGGGCCAGGAATGCGCGGTAATCGTTGATCATCTGGGTCACGGAGCGGGTTGGAGAGCGTCATGACAACGTTGTTCGCAGCGCCGTATCTACAGTGGAAATAAGCTCATTCCACGACTGTGCAAATTT
>DIUQ01000022.1 GCA_002422375.1 bacterium UBA6154 | reverse complement strand
GATCAAACCCCGTGAACGGGTACATATCAATCAGCATGCTGTTGATACCATCAACCGTGGCGAAATACACATCGTCGAGCCTGAGCTGGATATTATCGTCCAAGCTGCGGTCAGCCAGGGCTATCTACGCGCTACTACAGTCCCTGAGCCTGCTGATGCCTTCTTGATCGCGGTCCCAACGCCCTTCCACGGGGATCATGAACCAGATCTCAGTTATGTCGCGGCCGCCGCAAAATCAATAGCGCCAGTTCTCAAGAAGGGTGATCTTGTGATCTTGGAATCGACATCGCCTGTTGGGACAACGGAGCAGATGTCAGTCTGGCTAGCCGAAGCGAGGAGTGATTTGACTTTTCCTCATCAGGTCGGTGATCAGGCTGATATCAATATAGCCTATTGTCCGGAACGAGTACTTCCGGGAAAGGTTGTACATGAGCTTGTCAGCAACGATCGAGTTATTGGCGGAATGACGCAACGTTGCTCGAAGCGGGCCACAGCGCTTTATAAAACGTTTGTCGAGGCTGAATGTATCCCGACCAACTCCAGAACAGCCGAGATGTGCAAGCTGACTGAAAACTCTTTCAGAGATGTCAACATTGCTTTTGCCAACGAACTCTCCATTATCTGCGACAAACTTGATATCAATGTTTGGGAGCTCATCCAACTGGCCAATCACCATCCCCGCGTTAAGATCCTGCAGCCGGGTCCAGGTGTCGGTGGGCATTGCATCGCTGTTGATCCTTGGTTCATCGTCAGCAAAACCCCCGAAGAGGCCCGCCTTATTCATGCCGCGAGACAGGTCAATGATGGGAAACCCCGCCATGTAGTCAATCAGGTAGTTGCTGCCGCCGACGCAGTGGCCGAGCCAGTCATTGCCTGTCTTGGGTTAGCCTTTAAGCCGGATATCGATGACTTGCGAGAAAGTCCAGCAATGGAGGTGATACATTTGCTTGCCGAGCGCAAGATCGCGAAGATACTCGCAGTCGAGCCACACATTGATCAACTGCCACCATCTCTGGCCAAATTCGGTAATATGGAGCTTGTTTCTTCAGAAGAGGCCATTCAGCGCGCAAACATCATTGTCATGTTGGTCAGCCACCAATCCTTCTATGAAATCGACTCTAGATTGCTCATTGGCAAAAGTGTGATTGATACTCGGGGAGTTTGGGCATGAAGCAAGTGCTCATCAAATCAGGTTCCGCCGTTGTCGAGGAGGTCCCCGCTCCCCAAGTCGGCCATAAGAACGTTCTGGTGCGTGTAACGCACTCCTGCATCAGTGTCGGAACTGAAATGGCCGGGGTCAAGATGTCAGGCCTACCGCTTTATCAGCGCGCACTGAAGCAGCCAGAGAACGTCAAGCGTGTTATCGAGATGATGCGTGATCAAGGTGTCAAACGCACCCTGGACCGTGTCACCGGCAAACTATCTGCCGGCAGTGCCACGGGGTATTCCGCAGCGGGGATTGTCATTGAAGTGGGCTGCGACGTAGAAGGGTTTGCCGTGGGCGACCATGTCGCTTGTGCTGGTGCAGGCATCGCCAACCATGCCGAGATCATCGACGTACCGGTCAACCTGGCAGTCAAAATTCCAGAAGGGTTGGAAATGGCTATCGCTTCCACGGTCACCTTGGGCGCGATCGCCATGCAAGGCGTGCGCCGAGCAGGGCCAACGCTAGGCGAGACCTTTGTTGTCGTCGGCTTGGGCATACTGGGCCAGATTACCGCGCAGATGCTCTCGGCCAATGGCTGTCGAGTGATCGGTGTTGACCTCGATCCGCGGCGAATACAACTGGCCGTAGACAATGGAATGGATATAGGCATCAACCCAGCGTCGGAAAACTATATTGAGCGCGTCCTAAAGTACACCGAGGGAATGGGCGCGGATGCCGTTATCGTCACAGCCGCCACGGAAAGCAATCAGGTCATCAGTGAGGCGATGCAGGCCTCCCGGAAGAAGGGCCGTGTCGTACTGGTGGGGGATGTGGGGCTGGACCTTAACCGAGCCGACTTCTACAAGAAGGAACTGGACTTCCTCATTTCCACCTCGTATGGCCCGGGCCGTTATGACCCCTTTTATGAGGAGGGTGGACAGGACTACCCGATTGCCTACGTACGTTGGACCGAAAACCGCAACATGCAGGCCTACATCGACCTGCTCGCTAAGGGCAAGCTCAAACTGAGCAATCTCTATCACCCCCCTTACCCGATCGATAAGGCCGGAGAAGCCTACGATGCCCTAAAGGGCGAGGGCGACAAGCCCCTACTCGTGCTCTTGGAATACCCGGAGCGGAATGGGGTCCGGGTCACCCGCGTGGTGCTCCGTTCGGCCGAGCTTAAGTCTGGCAAGATTCGGGTTGCTTTGGCGGGTGCATCCAGCTTCGCCCAGGGTATGCACCTCCCCAATATGGTCAAACTAAGGGACCGTTTTACCCTGCAAGCGGTCATGAGCCGCACGGGTGCCAACGCTCGCGCCGTTTCTACCCAGTATGAAGCAGCTTACTGTACCACCGAATACGCGGACATCCTCAATGACAACGAAGTCGACTTGGTCATGGTCGCCACTCGACATGACCTGCATGGCTCCATGGTGTTGCAAGCATTACGGGTTGGTAAGCATGTATTTGTAGAAAAGCCCCTGGCCTTGAAGGAAGAGGAGGTTGAAGACATTGAGCGCTTCTACCTGGAAAATCCCAACGGCCCACTGCTCATGGTCGGCTTCAACCGTCGCTTCTCGCCCGCAATGCAGACCATTCGCAGCATCCTCGCGAACCGGACAACCCCGATCATTGCCAATTTCCGGATGAATGCCGGCTACATCCCTCTTGACCACTGGGTCCACGGACCAGAAGGAGGTGGGCGCAATATCGGCGAGGCGTGTCACATCTACGACTTGTTCAACTCTCTGATCGGCACGCCACAAGTGGAAGCCGTCAATGCCTATTCGATCACTCCGAGTTCGAAACAATGGGCGCGCAACGACAACTTTGTCGCTACGATCAAATACGCAGATGGTTCGGTCTGCACACTCACCTACACGGCGCTTGGGGACAAGTCCTATCCCAAGGAGAGAATGGAGTTGTTTGCGGATGGGAAAGTGGTGACGATGGATGACTATAAGTCAGTCACAGTGCATGGGGGCAAACACAAGGGCTGGACGTCAACGACGATCCAGAAAGGGCAAATGGAAGAACTGGAGGCGTTGTCTGCATCATTGTTAAATGGGACTGCTTGGCCGATCAGTCTGAATGAACAGTTGCAGGCCAGCCGCGTCAGTTTTGAGGTCGAAAATCAACTGCAGTTTTAAAAGGGGACTCTGATATGATCAATGGGTTACCAAGCCGAATCTGCAAGAATCAATAGTTTTTCGAGGTGCCCGACAGAGTTTGGCTTGAACAACTACAAGTCAATGGTATGACTGGTCAATACTTTACTGTGGGTGATTTGTTGGCAAGACAGTCCTCTGTCAAGACTCAATCGGGGGAAGAATTACCGTGTTTGCGGTCGACGCTGGGGCTGAAGGAACCGTCAAAGCGAAAATCGCTGCACAGTGCTGATACCCTTCAGCCCATGATTAACAAACTTCAAGCCCATGGTGGTTGTATATGAATAATTTCTTATTGCTCTCGTCGTCTGTATCTACCGCGTTATGAAAAAGGTCGCCATCGTCCAGGCCAACTACATCCCATGGAAAGGCTATTTTGACATGATCGCTGCCGTGGATGAATTTATCCTCTACGATGACATGCAGTCCACCCGGCGGGATTGGCGCAATCGTAACCAGATCAAAACACCGCAAGGCGTGCAATGGCTGACCGTTCCCGTGCAAGTCAAGGGCAAGTACCACCAGAAAATCCGCGACACCGAAATCGACGGCACGGTGTGGGCTACAGCACACTGGCAATCACTTGTTCAGAATTATCGACGCGCCCCACATTTCGCTG
>DIUQ01000027.1 GCA_002422375.1 bacterium UBA6154 | reverse complement strand
GTCATGCAATTGGAAATCATGCCGCACCCAGAAAATAGCCGACCTCAATCCCAGCCATGGCCGACCTACCCCATGGTGTACCGCGTTACGAGTGCCCATGAAGAGGGTGGAGAGCGCATGTTTTCGGTGTCTACCCAACGGTTCCTCAGTGATAACGGGGTGGCTGTATCCGGATTAGAACTCGTGGAAGTCGAGTTTGTCGATGGAACTTTTGTTGCTCGGCCAGGAACCGAGCATGTCATCCCGGCCGATGTCGTGCTGTTGGCATTGGGATTCACCGGTGCTGAGCCGGCCCCGTATATCCAGGATTTGGGGCTGGGGTTGGACAACCGAGGAAATATCGCCCGGGATAAGGATTTCAGTACCACCGTTGAGGGTGTGTTTGTCGCCGGTGATGCTGGTCGTGGGCAGTCCCTCATTGTGTGGGCCATTGCTGAGGGCCGTGCTGCCGCATCGAGCGTAGATGCCTTCCTTATGGGGTCGACAAATTTGCCCGCACCTATCCGCGCCACTGACCGTCCACTCACCGTCTAGTCCGATGTCACCGGTGTGTAATCGTTTACAAGTAAGGTGTGACCATGCGTAGGGCAAAAATCGTGGCCACGTTAGGCCCAGCAACCCACAGTGAACAAGCAATCACCGATTTGGTGATAGCGGGAATGGACGTCGCCCGGTTGAATCTGTCCCACGGGGATTACCAGGATCACCTGCAGGCATACAACTGGGTGCGGGCTGCGTCTGACTCCACGGGCCGCAGTGTGGCTGTATTGGTGGATCTCCAAGGTCCAAAAATTCGCCTTGGCCGTTTCGCCGACGGTCCGGTGGAATTGGTCGCTGGTCAAGAGTTCATTGTCACGACGGAGGATTGTCCCGGCGATTCCACCATGGTGTCCACCACCTTCACTGGTCTGCCACGCGATGTTTCACCGGGGGATTCGGTGCTCGTCGACGACGGCCGTATTGAGCTCCAGGTAACAAAAATTGTTGGGCAACGTGTTCATACAAAGGTTATTGACGGTGGAATGGTGTCCAATAACAAGGGCTTTAACCTTCCCGGGGTGGCGGTGAGCGTGCCAGCGCTGTCGGAGAAGGACCGCGAGGACCTCCGGTGGGGATTACAGACAGGTGCTGATCTGATCGCCCTTTCCTTTGTGCGCTCCTCGGCAGATATTCACGATGTCCACATGATCATGGACGAGCTTGGAATCCGGGTTCCCGTGCTGGCAAAAGTAGAAAAGCCACAAGCGGTGGAGAATCTCGAGGACATTATTTCCGCCTTTGACGGTGTGATGGTGGCTCGCGGAGACCTCGGTGTCGAATTGCCGCTGGAACAGGTTCCGCTCGTGCAAAAGCGCGCCATCCAAATGTGCCGGGAAGCGGGCAAGCCGGTGATCGTAGCTACCCAAATGTTGGACTCCATGATTTCCGACAACCGCCCCACACGTGCAGAAGTCAGCGATGTTGCTAATGCAGTGCTCGATGGCGCCGATGCACTCATGCTCTCCGGCGAAACCAGTGTCGGGGTTCACCCTGCTCATGCGGTGGAAACGATGTCCACGATTATTGCTCATTTAGAAGAAGAGGCACTAGATCGGCTACCACCGCTGCAGGACTCACCGACTGGATCAACTGCGCGCGCATTGACCCACGCTGCCGTTGATGTCGCGGAAAGCATCGCTGCTTCGTATCTCATTGCTTTTACCGAAACTGGTCGATCAGCGCGTTTGATTTCGCGTTGGCGTTGTCACACCCCGTTATTGGCCTTCACTCCCAACCCGCGGGTACGGAGTCAGCTCTCGCTGAGCTGGGGTGTTGAAACGTTCTTAGTCCCTCAGGTTCGTCACACCGACGACATGGTGGTGCAAGTCGACAAAGCATTACTCGAAATTGGCCGAGCAACAGCCGGTGAGCGTGTGGTTATTGTGGCTGGAGTGCCCCCGGGTGTTCCGGGCACCACTAACGGTATGCGTGTCCACAAGATGGGTAGTGGCGGTGCCGGCGGGGGCGTGTAGAGTTCGAGTTACTCAATACAACAGTTAGCACCACTCTTAATTCCAGAGCAGCATCCTTTAAAGCCCGTCCAGAGAGGCGGGGAAGGAGCACGAATGAGTACGCATCAGCACAGCGGTCTGCGGGTTGTCGCGGACTCCGCGGACATTGCCCGCGCACTTCGGCGCATCTCGCACGAAATATTGGAGAACCTCAAAGGGGCTCACGACCTGGTCCTTCTCGGAATCCCCTCCCGCGGTGTTCCGCTAGCTCACCGGATTGCAGCTAATGTGGCCGCTATTGAGGGAAGTGCTGTTCCGGTTGGTTCCCTCGATGTCACGCTATTTCGCGATGACCTCCGTTTGCGTCCGGCAAAGACATTGGGCCGCACTGACCTTCCGTCCGGTGGGATAGACGGCAAAGTGGTTGTGTTAGTTGACGATGTCCTCTATTCAGGAAGAACTATTCGTGCGGCTCTCGATGCCCTGAATGAGTATGGCCGTCCACGCATTGTTCAGTTGGCCGCTCTGGTGGACCGAGGTCACCGTGAGTTACCGATTCGAGCGGATTATGTTGGTAAGAATTTGCCCACTTCGCACCGAGAGACGGTGTCAGTTGAATTGGCTGAGTGTGACTCGGTTGATCAGATTGTGATTGACGAATCATGAAGCATCTCATCTCGGTGCAGGACCTATCTGCAGCTGAAGCGTTACAGATTCTGGACACCGCGGCAGAACTGGACCAATTGACGGATCATGGTGCCAAGAAATTACCCACTCTTCGTGGTCGTACCGTGGTGAATTTGTTCTATGAGGATTCAACCCGGACTCGCCTCTCGTTTGAACTGGCAGCAAAGCGTCTCTCGGCGGATGTCATTACCTTTTCAGCAAAAGGCTCGAGTGTTTCCAAAGGAGAGAGTCTCAAAGACACGGCTCTAACGCTAGAGGCCATGGGGGCTGATGCCGTTGTGGTGCGGCACTCCGCATCTGGTGCCGCCCACCGACTTGCCAATAGTGGATGGATTCGTTCGACCATCATTAACGCGGGCGACGGAACACATCAACATCCAACGCAAGCACTTCTGGACGCCTTTACCATCCGACAAGAGTTGGGGCTGGGAACGTCGGACCTGAGTGGGCTAACCATAGGAATTGTGGGAGATATTCTGCACAGCAGAGTTGCCCGCTCCAATATTTTCCTGCTGAGCACTTTGGGAGCGCGCGTAATTGTCATTGGCCCACCGACACTTATGCCCGTGGGAATCGAATCGTGGCCCTGTGACGTTCGATACCAACTTGACGACACTCTGGCGGAATTGGATGTGATCATGATGCTGCGTATCCAGCAGGAACGAATGAATGGCTCTTTTTTCCCATCCGGGGAGGAATACAGTCGCCAGTACGGTCTTAATCGCGCCCGAGCTGACCAATTGCCTCCCGGAGCCATTGTGTTACACCCTGGACCCATGAATCGTGGAATGGAAATTACCGCCGAAGTCGCCGACAGTGATAAAAGTGTGATCACGCAACAGGTTGCAAATGGTGTGACAGTTCGCATGGCGGCGTTGTATCTATTGGTAGGAGGACATTCCAGTGAGTAGTGCACAAGACTGCGTTGTCACGAATGCACGAATATATGGAGAAGACGCGGTTGATATTCGCATCTCAGACGGAGTAATTACCGCTATTGGGTCAGATCTCACTAGGGAAGGTGCACGTATCGTCGACGCAGGAGGATGTGTTGTCCTACCTTCCTTTGTTGATTTGCATACCCACCTTCGACAGCCGGGCCGAGAAGACGCAGAGACTGTTGAGACCGGAACTCGTGCTGCTGCGCTGGGGGGTTTTTCAGCGGTCTTTGCCATGGCAAATACCTCGCCTGTTGCCGACACAGCAGGAGTAGTCGAACAGGTATATCGGTTGGGTCGCGAGGCAGGGTTCGTTGACGTATTCCCGGTAGGGGCGGTGACCGTGGGAATTGCGGGAGAGAAATTGGCGGAAATCGGCGCCATGGCTCACTCGGCCGCTCAGGTGCGTGTATTTAGCGACGACGGCCACTGCGTGTCTGATCCGCTGATCATGCGCAGAGCGTTGGAATACGTGAAGGCATTTGACGGCGTGATTGCCCAGCATGCACAAGAGCCCCGATTGACCGAGGGAGCCCAAATGAATGAGGGCGAACTCTCCGGCGTGCTTGGCCTGGCCGGATGGCCCGCGGTGGCAGAAGAAGCAATTATTGCTCGAGATATTTTATTGGCATCCCATGTTGATTCCCGCTTACACATTTGTCACGTTTCTACGGCCGGTAGTGTCGAGATTATTCGCTGGGCAAAATCACAGGGAATTGCCGTGACCGCCGAAGTCACTCCACATCACCTGCTCCTGACTGAGGACCTCGTTGCGCTCTACGATCCGGTGTATAAAGTCAACCCGCCATTGCGCACTCGAGCGGACGTCGAGGCACTTCGGCAAGGACTAGCCGACGGAACAATTGACATTGTTGCCACCGATCACGCACCACATCCGCACGAATCAAAGGACTGTGAATGGGGCGCCGCAGCGTTCGGAATGCTGGGACTAGAAACTGCATTAGGTGCGGTCACCTTGGCAATGCGGGATTACCCCACGTGGAACTGGCGAACACTCGCTGAGCGAATGTCCAGTACGCCCGCTCACATTGGCCACGCACGTGGTCACGGGCGACCCTTGGAGGTGGGGGAGCCAGCTAATCTGGTGATTATTGATACTGAATCAGATCGGGTCATTGACCCACACACTTTCGCGTCCATATCGCGTAACTCACCGTATGCCTCCATGACCCTCCCTACTGTGATTAAGCACGTGCTGCTGCGTGGCCGCGACATTGTCAGAGACGGTGAGATTGTTGCCTGAATCAGCCCCCGTTACCGATTGGCCTCTGCGCCTGCTTCTCATCACGATCATGCTCGTCATGATCGGCCTCGTACTCTTTCAGTTACGGCGCCGCTGGGTTCGCTTAGAACAGGAAAGTGAGGGGATCTACCCGGCCCCGCCAACCACTGCGCCGGCGGAATTTATCCCGGACGTTGAGGTGGTCGGGCTCTTTCTTGGCAGCTCGCCCGTGGGTCAGTGGATGAAAAAAATCATGGCACATGGCTTGGGTGTTAGGTCCCGGGCGACTCTGTTGTGGGCACCCCGGGGCGTGGCATTCCAGCGGCAGGGTGAGTTGAACTTCTTCATTAGCGCGGAAGATATTCTCGCTGCGGGCTTTGGCCGGGGAGTGGCGGGCACAGTTCGCGCTAAGGACAGTGTGCTGGTGATCCGCTGGACATTGGGCGAGGCAATACTTGACTCTGGATTCCGAGCCGACACGTCAGAAGGTCACCAAGCACTCATGCACATTCAACAGATGATCGAAGCACAAGCGAGGCCTGCCACATGAAGCGTTCGGCGATACTTGTCCTCGAGGATGGATTCGTCCTCCGCGGAATTCCATGGGGCGCACCCGGCTCCGCCTTCGGGGAGGCCGTCTTCTCCACCGGAATGACCGGGTATCAGGAGACGCTCACGGATCCCTCGTACTGTGGACAAATTGTCGTCATGACCGCACCCCATATTGGCAATACGGGCGTTAACTCGGAGGATCCAGAGTCGGAGCGCATGTGGCCATCTGGTTTTGTGGTTCGCGAGGTTTCGCGAACTGTCTCTAATTGGCGCGCGACAGGCACGCTGAATGACGCGCTGATTGAGAACAACATTGTTGGGATGAGCGGGGTCGATACGCGTGCACTGACTCGTCACCTCCGCGATCGGGGTGCCATGCGCATGGGGATTTTTACTGGCGATCAAGCACAACGTCCGGTAGAGGACCTCGTCTCTCTGGTGGTCGCGTCACCTCCCATGGCCGGTGCCAGCTTCACCGAGCAGGTGACCACATCCCAGATGTACACCATTGAGCCGCAGGGTGAGTGTCGCGCCACCTGTGTTGCCGTTGACCTAGGCATCAAGTCCATGACGCCACGGCGCATGGCCGAACGCGGAATCCGAGTTCACGTCGTTCCGGCACGTGTGACTTGGGAGCAAATCATGGCATTGGAGCCCGACGGTGTTTTTCTGTCCAATGGGCCCGGGGATCCCGCAACCGCCGACCACGCCATGAACCTCGTTCAATCGGCACTGGAATCCCACATACCCCTTTTTGGAATTTGTTTCGGACACCAAATTCTGGGTCGAGCTATTGGGTTGGGTACCTACAAATTGCAGTACGGGCATCGAGGAATCAATCAGCCGGTGAAGGACCTCACCACTGGAAAGGTGGAAATAACCGCCCATAATCACGGCTTCGCCGTTAAGGCTCCAGATTCCATGGAGTTTGACACTCCATATGGCCGGGCGCGGGTTTCGCATATCTGTCTCAACGACAATGTCGTTGAGGGACTGGAATTAATGGAGACTTCAGCCTTTAGCGTTCAGTATCACCCGGAGGCTGCTGCTGGACCACATGATTCGGATTACCTATTCGATCGATTCCTAGAAAAGATGTGTGTTCATGCCTAAGCGTTCAGACATATCCTCCGTCATGGTGATTGGCTCCGGTCCAATCGTCATTGGGCAAGCATGTGAATTTGATTATTCAGGAACGCAGGCCTGTCGAGTGCTCCGCGAAGAAGGTATTCGAGTCGTTCTTGTGAATTCGAATCCAGCCACGATCATGACTGACCCCGAATTTGCTGATGCCACGTATATAGAACCAATCACCACCGAATTTCTGGAGCGCGTTATTGCCCAGGAACGACCCGATGCACTCCTGCCCACCTTGGGTGGGCAAACAGCGCTCAATGCGGCCATTGCTCTGCATGAAGCGGGCATCCTTGCCAGGTACAACGTTGAGCTCATTGGCGCAAATGTCGAAGCTATCGAGCGTGGAGAGAATCGAGAAAAATTCCGTGAAATTGTGGCCAAGATCGGTGCGGAGAGTGCACGGTCTCGGATCTGTCACACCCTCGAGCAATGTCTTGAGGGAGTAAAAGAACTGAACTATCCGGTTGTAGTTCGACCATCTTTCACTATGGGCGGTGCAGGTTCTGGTATCGCCTATAACGAATCCGACCTCATTCGAATTGCTGGCAGTGGGCTCAAGGCAAGCCCCACGGCGGAGATTCTGCTGGAGGAATCCATCATCGGTTGGAAGGAATATGAACTAGAACTTATGCGGGATCACAATGACAACGTTGTGGTCGTGTGTTCCATTGAAAACGTTGACCCCATGGGGGTGCATACCGGTGACTCAATCACCGTTGCACCAGCGCTGACATTGACCGATAGAGAGTTCCAGCACCTACGCAATGTTGGAATCGAAATCATCCGCGAGGTCGGTGTTGATACCGGTGGCTGCAACATTCAATTCGCCATCAATCCCGACAATGGACGGCTGATCGTCATTGAAATGAATCCGCGGGTTTCGAGATCCTCGGCACTGGCGTCAAAAGCCACGGGCTTTCCCATTGCCAAGATTGCGGCACGCTTGGCCATTGGATATTCCTTGGACGAGATCACCAACGACATTACGGGTGAAACGCCAGCCTCATTTGAACCAACCCTCGATTACGTCGTGGTCAAAGTTCCCCGTTTTGCATTCGAGAAATTTCCGGGTGCAGACACCACATTGACCACGACCATGAAGAGTGTGGGAGAGGCCATGGCAATTGGCCGGAATTTCCCCGAGGCATTGCAGAAAGCGTTGAGGTCAGTTGAGCAGAAGTCCGCGATTTTCACCTGGCGTGCACCACGCGATATAGCCGAGATTCCCGCGCTGCTTGAACAGATGAGAGTGCCCCACGACGGACGTTTAAGTCTGGTGCAACGGGCACTGTGGTTGGGAGCTGGAATTGGCGCAGTGCATGAGGCGACCAATATCGATCCATGGTTCCTAGACCAGATTGAACTGATTAACGAACAAGCGGACAGAATCGCCCAAGCGAGCGAGATAGATGCAGACCTGATGTTCGAATCCAAGTCCATGGGGTTCTCGGACCATCAGATAGCGGTATTGAGACATGGCACAGAGATGGATATAAGAAAGCTCCGGACCGAATTAGGTGTGCAACCGGTGTTCAAGACGGTGGATACATGCGCCGCGGAATTTGCCGCGAAGACTCCGTACCACTATTCGAGTTACGACTTTGAGACCGAGGTGGAACCATCCGATCGGCGCAAGGTGGTGATTCTCGGGTCAGGACCTAATCGAATCGGTCAAGGAATCGAATTTGATTATTCCTGTGTCCATGCGTCCATGACTCTGCGTGATGCTGGCTACGAAACGATCATGATCAACTGCAACCCAGAAACAGTTTCCACCGACTACGACACGTCCGATCGACTGTATTTTGAGCCGCTCACCTTTGAAGATGTCATGGCGGTGATTGACGCGGAGTCCACGCGAGGAGACATCGCCGGGGTGATAGTTCAGCTGGGGGGTCAGACGCCTTTGGCATTGGCGGCTCAACTCGCTGACGCAGGTGTCCCGGTCGTTGGGACCTCTCCCGCATCTATCCACGCTGCGGAGGATCGGGAGGAATTTTCCCGCGTACTTTCCGCAGCCGGAGTCCCCGCCCCCGCGCACGGCACCGCACGTTCCTTTGATGAAGCGAAAGCGATCGCTGATCGAATTGGTTATCCCGTATTGGTGCGTCCCAGTTACGTTCTTGGTGGTCGGGGCATGGAAATCGTCTACACCGAGGACATGCTCAAGGAGTACCTCGAACGCGCGACAGAACTCAATCCGGAGCATCCCGTACTGGTCGACCGTTTCCTCGACGACGCCATTGAAATAGATGTCGACGCCATCTTTGACGGCACGGATCTGTATCTCGCCGGAGTCATGGAACACATCGAGGAAGCCGGCATCCATTCCGGTGATTCGGCGTGCGCTCTGCCACCCATCACACTGGGAATGGAGGACATTGAGCGTATTAGAGTGTCAACTCGAGCACTTGCCGTGGGCCTGAATGTGCGCGGCTTGATCAATGTTCAATTTGCCCTCGTTAGTGACGTCCTGTACGTCCTGGAAGCGAACCCCCGCGCATCACGAACCGTGCCCTTTGTCTCCAAGGCAACAGGGATTCAGGTAGCCAAAGCCGCAGCGCGGGTCATGCTGGGTGAATCGATCGCTGAACTTCGGGCATCTGGAGTTCTTCCCGCTACGGGCGATGGTGGTTCCCTGCCCCAAGGTTCACCGGTCTCCGTCAAGGAGGCTGTCCTTCCCTTTGGCCGCTTCCATGGCGTGGACACTGTTCTGGGTCCGGAAATGAAATCAACGGGCGAGGTCATGGGTATTGATTCCACATTTGGTGTGGCTTTTGCTAAATCGCAGACGGCGGCTTATTCCGGTGGTCTACCAACCTCTGGAACAGTGTTTGTGTCCCTGGCCAATCGGGATAAACGTTCGGCGATTTTCCCGGTCAAGCGGTTATCAGACCTTGGGTTCACCATCCTGGCAACATCGGGAACAGCTGACGTCCTGCGTCGCAATGGAGTACCCGCAGTGGTGATCCGGAAGCAACACGAGGGACGTGGTGTCAACGGTGAGGCAACGACGGTGGATGAAATCCTGGCCGGCAATATTGATCTGGTTATCAACACGCCCTATGGAGTAGGACCGCGCAAAGATGGCTACGAAATCCGCACTGCCGCCGTTTCCCGGGGAGTCGCTTCCATCACGACTGTGCAAGGTCTAGCGGCTGCGGTTCAAGGAATTGATTCCATGATTAACGAGACTCCCACGGTCAAGTCGATACAAGAACATGGACGCGATATCGAGCGGCTTCGGGCCGAGGCTTCCGATGAGCGGAAAAACTAGATGAGTACGGTGAGCCCGTGAGTGCAGCAACCGGACGGCCCGTTCAGGTGATGGGCGAGATCCTCGATATCAACCGCTCCGGGTCCTATTTTGTGATCTCAGTGACCGCCCCAGGAATCTCCGAAATAGCGGAGCCCGGTCAGTTTGTCACGGTGGGCATGGGGGGCGAGGAAACCAGCATGGTGCTGCGGCGTTCCTTTGCCATCCATCGTGTTCAATCCCGTGGCGTGTACGGCGGAACCTTGGACCTCGTCGTCTCTCCGGTCGGCAAGGGCACCACGTGGCTATCAAAGCGTCGGCGCCACGACCTGGTGAGTTTGGTAGGTCCATTGGGTAAGCCGTTTACCCTTCCGACTCAACCAGTGTCCTGTGCACTCATTGGCGGGGGATACGGCTCGGCACCACTTTTCCTGTTAGCCGAAAAGTTGCGGGAGCGTGGATGTCGCGTGGACACCATCATTGGCGCCTCCACCGAAGAGAAATTATTTGGTGCGCTCGAACTCAAGCGCGTCTCTTCATCTTTAGTGGTAACGACCGACGACGGAAGTTCTGGAGTTCGTGGGCGTGTCACAGACGTCCTTCCTGATCTCGTCGCGGCTGGGAAAACGGACATCATTTATGCCTGTGGCCCCATGGGCATGTTGGCCAGTGTCGCCGAATTCGCGGCGACCCACAAAATTTTCAGCCAATGCTCTGTCGAGGAATCCATGGCATGTGGAATTGGTGTCTGCATGACTTGCGTGCTCCCCGTGATTGGCGACGACCTTGTGACACGCATGGTTCGCTCCTGTGTAGACGGGCCGATTTTCCGGGGGGATCGAGTGCGCTGGTCAGACATTGGCACTGTTCCTGCTGACACGTATGGGGCGCCTGGAGGAACTCAGTGAACACGCCTATTGTTTCGTCTCGACGCGCCGGGGCACATCATGAATTCGGAGACACATCCATTCGAATTGACATGTCTACTGAGTTGGCCAAGCTGAATCTTCCGAGCCCGGTCCTGACCGCGTCGGGTTGCGCGGCAGCTGGGCGTGAACTTGATAACTACTTTGACATTACGAGCATTGGTGCGATCGTGACCAAGAGCATCATGCTTGCTCCACGTTCGGGTCGAGCCACCCCTCGCATGGCAGAGACGCCGAGCGGCATGCTCAACTCCATTGGGCTACAAGGCCCCGGGGTGGATAGTTTTATTGAACACGACCTGGCCTGGCTTCGGCAGCGTGGTGCTCGCACTATCGTCTCGATTGCAGGTGAGAGTGCCGAGGAATTTGGCAAGGTGGCCGCCAAGTTACGCATTGCCGGAGGCGTTGAGGCGCTTGAGGTCAATATCTCATGCCCCAATGTTGCTGATCGAGGTCAGATCTTTGCCTGCCGCGCGGATTCAGCAGCGCAGGTTGTTCAGACTGTACGCAGGAATAGTGATTCGAAGGTTCCTATATTTGCCAAACTCTCACCTGATGTGACCGACATTGTGGAGATTGCTCAGTCGGTCGTGGATGCTGGGGCGACGGGAGTGTCCGTCATCAACACGCTGCTCGGCATGGTGATGGACACCGCCACTATGCGTCCTGCGCTGGCCGGTGTCACCGGGGGGTTATCTGGACCAGCAATTCGCCCCGTGGCCGTGCGCTGCGTGTGGGACATTCGGTCCGCCATGCCGACCATCCCCATCATCGGCATGGGTGGCATTAGGACAGGCCATGATGCGCTGGAGTTCATCCTCGCCGGTGCAAACGCTGTATCCGTCGGGACATCCATATTCAATGATCCGTCGGCTCCCGCCCGCATACACAGGGAGTTGGCCCAGGAATTAAGCAGTCGAGGCTTTACCCGCCTCTCCGATGCCATTTCCTACGCTCACCGGCCTGATGTTCCGCTCGAGCATGATTCACCGGATTCAGAAAGTGCCGACTGGGATTTCATTACCGAGTGACAGGGAGAACTCACACCATGACCACTCGAGCACCGATTGCACTCGCGCTGGACGCACCCGATCTGGCCACCATGCGCCACTGGGTAAATGCTGTCTCCCCTCACGTCTCCACACTGAAGCTTGGCCTAGAAGGGTTCTATCGCGATGGGTCATCCGCGGTGGACGCTGTGCGTGACAGTGGCTGCGACTTCTTTCTAGATCTGAAGTTACATGACATTCCCAATACGGTCTCGGGTGCAGCGCGTTCTGTCGCCAAATACCAACCGCAGTTTCTCACCGTACATGCCAGTGGTGGATCCGACATGATCCGCGCTGCCGTGGAGACCTTGCCAGACACTCGCATTACAGCCGTCACAATTTTGACCAGTCTTGACGATCAAGAATTGCGGAATCTAGGTTTCGCGGGAACGTCTGCCGAGTCGGTGATTGCGCTGTCACTCATTGCAGTGGAGGCCGGTGCGCGGGCGATCGTTTGTTCACCACATGAGGTTGCTTCGGTCAGAGCAGTTGTACCGCCGGATATCACGCTGATAACTCCGGGTGTCAGACCACGGTCCGCGGACTCTGATGACCAACGCCGGGTGAGCACACCCGAACAAGCATTGGCAGACGGTGCTGACATTGTGGTGATTGGCCGGCCGATCACGGGTGCAGCAGATCCTGGTGCCGCTGCACTGGAGATCGCTCGCGAGATAACCGCAGGATCCAGCACATGAATGCAAGCGCCCCGCTAGTTGTCATCTCAGGTCCATCCGGAGTGGGTAAAAGTACCCTCGTGCGGGCGTTGCTAGCTGCTGATCCCGAGATTTGGTTGTCGGTATCGGTGACAACACGTGCTCCACGACCTGGTGAGGTAGAAGGAGTTGACTATTTTTTTGTCTCCTCCGACGAGTTTGACCGGATGGTCGCCGACCACGGGTTGCTGGAGTGGGCAACCTATGCGGGGCATCGGTATGGCACCCCCCGGGAACCGGTCCAACGGATGCGGGAATCAGGGCGGCCGGTTGTGCTCGAAATCGAGGTGCAGGGTGCTCAATGGGTGCGTGAGCGCGCACCTGACGCAGTCTTAGTCTTCATCGCACCCCCGAGCACCGAGATTCTGCGGGAACGCCTGGCTGGTCGAGGCACGGAGAGTCCCGAGGTGCTGGCTGAGCGGCTCCACATAGCTAAGGCAGAAATGGCCGCATCATCTGGCTTCGATCGGGTCTTGGTGAACGCCGATGTAGCAGAGTGCTCAGGGCACTTGCTAGCATTACTCGCTGACCTGAAATGAGGATTCATGACCGATCGCCCTGAAGGCATTACCCATCCGTCCATCGACGACCTGTTGACCAAGACGGATTCCAAGTATTCTTTGGTGAGTTACGCTGCCAAGCGGGCCCGTCAGATCAATGCCTACTACTCGCAACTCGGTGAAGGTCTCTTGGAATATATCGGCCCACTGGTCGAAACCCATGTTCAAGAAAAGCCACTGTCTATTGCCCTGCGAGAGATCGATGCAGGCCTGCTGACATCTGAGCCCACATTCCCTGATTCACCCGTGGTCTCCGGTGGTACCGACAATGGATTAACCGTCGAGGTCGTCGAGGACTAAATTGCCTCGGGTTGTGCTCGGGGTGTGCGGTGGCATCGCAGCCTATAAATCAGTGGAGTTACTTCGACTGTTGACCGAGTCCGGACACCAGGTGACCGTGGTGCCCACGGAGAATGCCCTGAAGTTCGTCGGAGCACCGACATTTGAAGCGCTGTCCGGTGAACCGGTTGCCACGAGTGTGTGGTCCGGAGTGGATCGGGTTCGACATGTTGATATTGGAGCGTCCGCTGATGTTGTCGTAGTTGCTCCGGCCACCGCTGATTTTCTCGCCCGTGCAACACATGGGATCGCTAGTGATTTGCTGACCAACACATTATTGACTGCTCAAGCGCCCGTCGTGCTCGCTCCGGCCATGCATACGCAAATGTGGGAGCACCCGGCTACCCAACACAACATTGGCTTGCTGGTCGGACGAGGGTACCTGGTTCTCCAGCCTGATTCCGGGCGTCTGACCGGGCGCGACTCCGGAGTAGGTCGCCTGCCATCCCCGCAAGCCATTTTCGACTACGTGGAATCGGTGCTCGCGGGATCCTCACGCGAACTGTCGGGCCGACACATTGTGATCACGGCGGGTGGCACTCGTGAAGTGTGGGATCCCGTTCGCTATCTCGGTAATCGAAGCAGTGGAAAACAAGGAGTGGCTTTAGCCCGTGCGGCGCTTGCTCACGGTGCGCAGGTAACGCTGATCGCGGGAGCAATGGAAACGGAAGTACCCGCTGGGGTTCAGATTGTGCGTGTTGACACGGCAGCACAGATGTTGGACGCCGTACGAGCCGCCTTGAAAGAGGATCCTGACGCGTTGATCATGGCGGCCGCCGTCGCAGATTTCCGACCTGTAAGCCCGGTGGAAGGAAAGATCAAAAAGAGTTCCGGAGCTCCGTCGCTAACGCTGACCGAGAATGAGGACATTTTGGCCACGGTTACTCGCGAGTTTCCCGCCGTAGTGGTGATGGGGTTTGGGGCTGAAACAGTGGAGAGCATGGATCAACTACTGGAATTAGGTCGAGCGAAATTAGCAGCCAAAGGATGCGCGGCCTTGGTGGTCAATAATGTTCGTGGGGGCTCAGTATTCGGTGAAGATGAAACCCACATTGCCATTGTGGAAAAAAATGGTGATTACCTCAGTTTCGCCGGCTCCAAGATTTCCGCTGCACACGCCGTGGTCACTCGGCTTGCGCACCTCCTTCCGCCATTAGACTCAGGCTTTGATCGTTAGTACCTGACCACCAGAAAAGGGGAGTCCTGTGACTCAGCGCTTGTTTACATCAGAATCGGTCACCGAAGGCCATCCCGACAAAATGGCCGACCAGATCAGCGATGCCATCCTCGACGACCTCTTGCGTCAAGACCCCACAAGTCGAGTTGCGGTGGAAACAATGCTCACCACCGGCCAAGTACATGTGGCCGGAGAAGTCACCACAGAAGGCTTTGCTGATGTCATGGCGCTTGTGCGCGACACTGTGCTCGATATTGGTTACGACAGTTCTATCAAAGGGTTTGACGGCGCTTCGTGTGGTATCTCGGTATCCATCGGTCAACAGTCGCCCGATATATCCCAGGGTGTTAACGATGCTATTGAGGAGCGCGAGGGCCACAGTGCTGACCCGCTCGACAGGCAAGGTGCCGGAGATCAAGGTCTGATGTTTGGCTACGCCTNNCCGTCTCGTTGGCACACAAATTGGCTGAACAGCTTTCTGCGGTGCGCAAATCAGGACAGATGGCGTATTTGCGCCCGGATGGCAAGACGCAGGTAACAATCGCCTACGACGAAAACGATAAACCCGTACGCATTGACACCATTGTTGTCAGCAGCCAGCACGAAGAAGGTATTGATCTTGATACTCAGCTGGCACCTGATGTGCGCAAATTTGTCGTGGATCCGATTTTGGCGGAGGTAGACCTGGACTCGTCCAACTATCGATTGCTCGTGAACCCCACCGGAAACTTCGTTGTTGGTGGGCCCATGGGAGATGCGGGCTTAACCGGGCGCAAGATCATTGTCGACANNTACGGCGGCATGGCACGACATGGCGGCGGCGCCTTTTCCGGCAAGGATCCGTCAAAAGTTGACCGCTCTGCTGCGTATGCCATGCGCTGGGTGGCAAAAAATGTCGTGGCGGCAGGGCTGGCAACTCGATGCGAAGTCCAGGTTGCCTATGCAATCGGCAAAGCTCACCCCGTTGGTGTCTTTGTGGAGACATTTGGCACGGGTGTTGTGAGTGACGAGAAAATCCAGGAAGCTGTTCTTGACGTTTTCGACCTTCGCCCAGCGGCCATCATTCGGGATCTCGATTTACTGCGTCCGATTTATCGGAAAACTGCTGCTTACGGACACTTTGGTCGCCCCGCAGTTGACGGCTACTTCACGTGGGAGCGAGTAGATCGCGCTGATCAACTGCGTGCTGCTGCTGGACTGTAGTGGAATCGGGGCAAGAGCAACTGCTGCTCGTTGCAGACCCCGGTAGTGTCAAGCGGCGGGCAGCGCAGGCACGCAGCACGGCAAAGAAAGTTCTTGTTGCTGCTGCAACGGCCCCGATAGCTCAGGTGCGAGTTGATATACCCGTCGCGCATTTGGATCGAGATTTCGATTACCTGGTTCCAGAGAGTCTCGACGCAACGGCTCGAGTGGGCGCCAAAGTTCGTGTTCGATTCCGCGGCAAACTCACCGACGCAGTCATCGTGAATCGAGTGGAGTCCTCCGAATACGAGCGACTATCTCCCATTGAGCGGGTGATCGGCCCAGCTCTCACGCCCGAGACGCTCGAGCTGGTGATGGCCGTGACCGAGAGATATGCCGGCCTACTCTGGGACGTGATTCGTGCAGCTGTTCCCACAAAGCACGGGAAAGCGGTCCCTCAGCGTTCGGAAGTGGAGCCGGTCAGCACGAATGGCGATCCCCACGCGTGGGATGCATACGACCATGGTGAATGGTTGGTGAGTCACGTGCGGACCGGTGCACACGTCCGAGGATGTTGGACGTCGGCGCCTGCCTCAGACTGGCGTGGTGAGATTCGGGAATTGATCAATGCGGCTCTCACCGGGGATTCCGCCAGAGGCGTCCTGGTTGTTGTGCCGGACGCTAAAGATGTTGCCGCCCTTGCTGAGGTGTGCCGGGAATTCAACCCGACTCTCTTATTAGCTGAACGGGGGGCGGCTCAACGCTACGCCGCATTCATTGACATTATTGAAGGCAGAAGTTCACTAGTGATCGGCACTCGATCGGCTATTTTCGCGCCGGTGCACAATCTTTCCTTACTCATTGTGTGGGACGACGGCAATGACAATCTCTCTGAACCGCATGCACCCTATTGGGACGCGCGTGAAGTAGCCGCCATGCGCAGTCATGAACATGATTGCTCGTTAATCGTTGGAGGGCACAGTCGTTCCGTTGTCACACAATCCTGGTGCGATGCCCAGTGGGCTCGCGAGATCAATCCCAGTGAACCGGCGCGCAAAGCTGTCCAAGGAAGGATCCGCGGCATGTACCCGGAGGATTCCGAGCGGGACCCTGCGCGTGCCCGTATTCCGCACAAGGCCTGGCTAGCGGTCAAAGCGGCTGTGGAACACGGGCCAGTGTTGATCCAGGTGGCACGCAAGGGCTACATCTCGGCGTTCGTGTGTAAGGAATGTGGTGAGCGGGCCGTGTGTCAGTGCGGTGGCGGAATGACCATTGAGCGATCCGGTGCTGAACGAATCGTCCACTGTCAACGATGTGGCTCGTCCCAGTGGAGATGCTCCTGCGGTGGACGCGATATTCGCGCACTCTCCATTGGAGCGGAACGAACGGCAGAAGAGATTGGACGAGCATTTCCCGGAGTCCCTGTGCTCTGGTCGCAATCAGAGAAAATGATTAACTCCGTGGACGGCGGGAGCAGGATTGTTGTCGCAACGCCGGGTGCCGAACCGATCGCTCACGGTGGATATCGAGCCGTTATTGTCCTCGACGCCACAACGACAGCCATCTCCCTCTTAGCGCAGGAATCGTTAATACGGCGTGTTTTTGGTGCGGCCGTGCTCGCAGCACCAGGTGCGGAGATCGTGATTGTTGCCCCGGCGGAGGATCGAGTGGTGCAATCTGTCAGTCGGTGGGATGCGCCGTGGGCTGCTCGACGGGAACTCGCGGAACGAGATCAAGCCCATTTGCCACCACACTTTCGGGTTGCCCAACTCAACGGAACACGGAAAGACATTGATCAGGTCATCTCAGAGATATCCTCGGTCGCCGAATTATCAACAATGAGAATCCTTGGCCCCGTCGAGGAGTCGGACAAGGTTCGAGCTTTTCTCCTGGTTGCTCGCTCCGAGGGACGGAGATTGACCCAGGAACTCACACGTATTACGCGCATACGTTCGGCCGATTCGCACAGCGGGCATGTTCAGATTCGTATCGATCCGAGGGATTTCTGATCAATTCACCCATGACCTAGACTCTCGGCATGACTGTCCAGCCCATTCGGATTTTTGGGGATCCTGTGCTGCGAACTCCAGCCGCCGAAGTGACTACATTTGATAAGGAGCTTCGCAAGCTGGTCGCTGATTTGACTGACACCATGATGGAAGCTCCGGGCGTAGGGCTTGCTGCACCGCAACTAGGTGTTTCGCTTCGTGTATTCACCTATTGGGTAGATGACGAGCTGGGGCATGTTGTCAACCCCACCCTCGACTTGTCCGAGGAACAGCAGATCGGCGAGGAGGGATGCCTATCTCTCCCAGGATTGGCTTATGACACCCCGAGAGCACTGTCCGTGGTTGCCAAGGGCTTCAACATGTACGGCGAACCTATTGAATTGGTGGGGTCGGATCTGATGGCCCGCTGTGTGCAACATGAAACCGATCACTTAGACGGAATTATTTTCATTGATCGACTTGATTCCGAAGCACGCAAGGCCGCCATGAAGGAAATACGTGCCGCGGAGTGGTTTGGTGCCGACACAATTATTAAACCCAGCCCGCACGGCCTATCCTCTCAGTGGCTCTAGCGTGAAATTAGTTTTTGCTGGAACCCCGGAGGCTGCTTTACCATCCTTGGACTCTTTGGTGCGTTCACATCATGAGGTCGTGGCCGTACTCACTCAGCCCCCAGCGCCCACAGGGCGCGGACGGGCGCTAGCACCGAGTGCCGTGCAACGGTACGCGCAGGACGCCGGTATCCCCGTGCTGTCGCCGGTATCTGTTCACGAAGCGGCCGAGGAATTAGCGGCGTTAGCTCCCGATTGCATCCCGATCGTTGCCTACGGGCAAATAATTCCCACGGACATGCTGGGCATTCCTCCCCACGGATGGGTGAATCTCCATTTCTCTTTACTCCCGATGTATCGGGGTGCGGCCCCTGTCCAACATGCTCTGTGGTCCGGTGAGCAGATCACCGGTGCGACAACATTTATCTTGGACTCGGGTATGGACACCGGCAATATTTTGGGGACGGTAACTGAGGTAATTCGTCCTCGGGATACAGCAGGCGAGCTTCTTGCTCGACTCGCGGATGCAGGTTCCGTACTTCTCACCCAAAGCCTTGATGCGCTGGGTGCCGGGAAACTACAACCTCAACCTCAGGGCAGTGACGACATCTCCTATGCACCCAAGATCACCAAGACAGATGCACGCATTGATTGGACCAAGCCGGCAAGGGACATCGATCGAAGGGTGCGCGCCATGACTCCGGTGCCTGGTGCGTGGACCACCTATACCGTCCCGGGTGAGGACCCGATCCGGCTTGGAGTGGGTGCAGTAACGCTCACAACGGAAGCACCTGTAACGGAAGCACCTATGGTGCCAGGGTCATTGCTCATTGAACGCGCACGAGTACTCGTGGGTACCGGATCGCAGCCGGTCCAGTTGGAGGTAGTCACACCACAGGGGCGGCGAAGCATGCTGGCGGCAGACTGGGCGCGAGGACTGACCACAACATCAGGTCGTCTGGAATGACTACTCACGATCAACCTCGGTTGGCCGCACTGGAGCTACTCCGGCTGGTGCGCGATGACGGCGCATATGCCAACCTCGCACTGGCGCAGGTATTACGTAAATTTGCACTGCATGGGCGCGACGCTGCTTTCACAGTGGAATTGGCGTACGGCGTTCTAAGAAATCAAATGCTCTATGACCAATACATTCAGGATTGTGCGAATCGTGAAGTGAGCGCAATCGAGCCGGAGGTCCTCGATGTTCTCCGTATGGGGGTTCATCAAGTGGTGGCCATGCGGGTGCCAGACCATGCAGCTGTCGATTCGACTGTCCAATTGATCCGAGAAAAATCCTCACCTGGGCAGGCCCAGGCACGTGCGGGTTTTGTGAATGCGATCTTGCATTGTCTTATCCGCGCACGGGATGCGGGATTACCAGAACCTACGGATCTCAGTCTGCGGTACTCCCATCCACAGTGGATTGTCGATTCCTATCGCGAGGCGCTCGACTCGCATGGTCGGACTACTGCTGAGGTAGCTGAGTTAATGACCTCGAATAATGAACCGGCAAAACCGGTCCTTGCCGTTCGTTCTGGTGAATTGGCAATCGAAGGAACGGTGCCGGGCCAATGGAGTCCGGTGGCGCGGGTCGTTGACTCGGTCATACCGTCGGATCTGATCGCTGGGAAGTCTCTCGATCTCATTGTTCAAGACGAAGGTAGTCAGTTGGTTGCGCAAGCCTTTCTTCTCGCCCAACCGCAAGGACGGGAGGCAGCTTGGCTGGACATGTGTGCGGGACCCGGTGGCAAAGCTGCACTCATTTCTGATTCTGTGCCTGAGGGTGTGAGTTTTACCGCGGTGGAGTTGCATGAGCACCGGGCAACTTTGGTACTCAACATAGTTCAGCCGGATACTCGAGTGCTGATCGGCGATTCACGCAACCGCCCGTGGGGAAATATCTTCTTTGACCGCGTTCTTGTCGATGCTCCATGCACAGGGTTGGGCGCACTGCGTCGTCGACCGGAAGCCAGGTGGAGAAAAAGTGAGTCGGACTTGCGCGATCTCAACCCCCTGCAGGAAGAGTTGCTGATGGCTGCCATTGATAGCACTCGGAGTGGGGGAGTCATTTGTTATGTCACTTGCTCGCCACATGTCGACGAAACCCAGGGGATACTCGGATCGGTCCTTGAACAGCGTTCAGATGTTGCGCTCGAGGATGCTCGCCCACTCTTTCCCGGAGTGAGCGACCTCGGGTCAGGGCCGACTGTCCAATTGTGGCCACATGTTCACGGAACTGACGCCATGTTCTTTGCGCTGCTTCGCCGCCGTTAAGTCACCGTGCCACCCCGACTGAGCCGAGGCACGGTGGCTAGTGTGAGCCTATGTTGATCTCACCCAGTGTGCTCAATAGCAACCTAGGTCGACTGAGCGCTGAAATCTCACTCGTTGACGGTGTAGCCGACATGATTCATCTTGATGTCATGGACAATCATTTTGTTCCGAATCTCACTTTTGGTTTACCGGTGGTCCGCAGTGTAATTGAGCAAACCTCATTACGTGCTGATGTTCATTTAATGATCGATGACCCTGATAGGTGGGCGCCAGGGTATGCAGAAGCGGGTGCATTTTCTGTGACATTTCACATTGAGGCCGCTCGCGAGCCAGTTTCCTTGGCGCAGAACATCCGGTCTGCTGGTGCACGCGCCGCGGTAGCGCTCAAGCCGGGCACGGATATTGATGCCATCGAGGGTGTGGTTCCGTTCGTTGACATGATTCTCATCATGACGGTCGAACCCGGATTTGGCGGTCAAGCCTTCATGCAGGACATGCTTCCCAAGGTGCGCAGGGCGCGTGAATTAACCGGTGCGGACATGTGGATTGAAGTGGACGGTGGCGTGAGTGCCGACACCATTGTTGAATGTCGCGACGCAGGTGCAAATGTTTTTGTTGCCGGGTCCAGTGTGTATGGCTCGATTGACCCAGCAGCGGAAGTGATGCGTCTTTCTCAGTTAGTGCATGAGGGGTAATGTCATCTGATTCGATGGGCTATATGGGGCGAGCACTTGAGCTCGCCCTCCAGGGACCGATCTCTGACAACCCACGTGTTGGTGCCGTCATTGTCCGAGACGGGGTGATTGTTGGCGAGGGGTTTCATCACGGTGCGGGAACTCCCCACGCGGAGGTTATGGCCATTACGCAGGCTGGACCATTGGCCCTGGGTGGGCATATTTATGTCACCTTGGAGCCTTGTTGCCATCATGGGAGGACAGGACCGTGTACGACAGCGATCCTCGATGCCGGGTTGACTTCTGTCACATATGCCCAAGCCGATCCCACGGAGGAAGCCGGGGGTGGGGGCACACAACTCGTGGATTCTGGTGTCGCTGTTGTGGGCGGAATATTAAGTGACCGCGCCCACCACGTGAACCGTGCTTGGACTCATTGGGTCACTACGGGAAAGCCCTGGGTGACATGGAAGTTTGCCCAAACCCTTGATGCACGGGTGGCTGCAGCGGTGGGTGAGCGAACTCAGATCAGCGGTCCGACCTCCCATCAATCGACTCACCAATTGCGCGCCGACGTTGACGCGATCGTGGTGGGCATGAACACGATTCGAATTGATGATCCGGTACTCACCGCTCGCGATCAAGCAGGTGCCTTGCGGGAGCGTCAGCCGGTCCGGGTTGTTGTGGGAAATTCAGAGATTCCCTCAGATGCTCAGGTACTCACGTCGCCGGGTGGTGAGTTGGTGCATTACCGAAAAGCTGAGGCGAATGAAATTTTGGCTGATTTAGCCGGACGGGGTGTGCGCCATGTGCTACTCGAGGGAGGACCCACTTTGGCGAGAGCATTCCTCACGGAGCGTGCGGTCAACGAAGTCATGACAGTCATTGCCCCCCGCACGTTCGGTAGTGGTCCGGCTCCGGTGGCAGGTCAGTTACCGTCGGGCATCACTGCAGAGCAGGTGCGGTGGGACATCCTGGGTAATGACTTGGTGCTCTCCGCTTATGTGGCGTATCGGTAGAGTCCTGCCATGTTCACCGGCATCGTCGAGACCATGGGGCATGTTCAGGACCTGGTCCCGGGGCACGACTCTGCTCGCATCACTGTCAACGCCCCCGACATTCTTGCTGACACAGTGCAGGGGGCGTCCATCTCCGTCAATGGCGTCTGTCTGACTGTTGTTGATTTCACCCCCACATGGTTTTCGGCAGACATCATGCAGGAGACGCTGACTAGGTCAACATTGGGTGACTTAAGCGCGGGTGATCCTGTGAACTTGGAACGAGCCATGCCGGTTCATGGTCGGCTCGGCGGGCACATTGTTCAAGGACATGTTGATTCCCAAGGCATCATCTCCTCGATTCGCGTGGAACCTGAATGGACCACCGTTACCGTCTCAGTGCCACCGTCACTCTCGCGATTCATTGTGGAGAAGGGTTCCATCACCATCAACGGAGTTTCACTCACTGTTGTCTGGGTCTCGGACCCCCAGGATGCGGACCAACAGTTTGGCGTTTCTCTGATACCAACCACGTTGGCCGCCACTACTCTGGGAGGATTGCAGGTTGGTGACCACGTCAACCTGGAAGTGGACGCCATCGCGAAATATGTTCAACGGCTCATGGCCTTTAGTGAACTGGAGAAATCATGAGTGGTGGTCATGCTCCGAGCGTTGAACTCGATGCCCGAGGCCTACGGGTGCACATTGTCGCCAGCCAGTGGCATCAGGAAGTGATGGATGCCCTCGTGGCGGGGGCTGTTGCCGCATGCGAGAAAGCAGGGGCCACCTTAGACATAACTCGAGTTCCCGGTGCCTTCGAATTACCACTGGGTTGTCAGCGGGTTTCGAATATCGCCAAAGTAGATGCGATTGTTGCCCTGGGGGTTGTCATCCGGGGAGGTACGCCGCACTTTGAGTACGTATGTAGTGCGGCTACCGAGGGAATCATGCGGGTGATGCTTGATCAGGGGATTCCTATTGGTTTCGGACTGTTGACCGTAGACACTGAGGACCAAGCTCGAGACCGCGCAGGTTTGCCGACTTCTCGTGAAGACAAGGGCGCTGAGGCGGTGGAAGCGGCACTTTCCATGGCTATTGCCCATCGGTCACCCTCGACTACGGTCGGGTTTGGCTAGGCTGGTCATATGTCCGCTGACCTGTCACCAAAAACCTTCGAGTCACTTTTCAGTGAATTGTCAGCGAGAATTGCCACCGGAGATCCTGGATCTCGGACGGTGGAGTTAATCACTGCGGGCACACATGCCATCGGGAAAAAGGTCGTAGAGGAAGCGGCTGAGGTATGGATGGCGGCCGAATACCAGTCCTCGGAGCAGTTGGCGGAGGAGATTTCGCAATTGCTCTACCACCTTCAAGTGCTCATGCACGCTCACAACCTCACACCCGCTGATATCTATACGTACTTATAGCCTCGGCTTCGCAAGGTGACAATCGAATCCCCAGACCATCAAAGGAGTTTCCCGTGGTACTGAAGGTTGCCGTTCCCAATAAAGGCCAACTCTCCGAGCCTGCCCGACAAATGCTGAAAGAGGCTGGGTACCTGTCGGCGAGCAATCCGCGTTCACTTGTTGTGCACGATCACGCCAATGGTGTGGAATTCTATTTTCTGCGCCCGAAGGATGTCGCTGTTTATGTCGGTGGCGGGACACTGGACATTGGCATCACGGGCCGGGACATGTTGCTCGATAGCGGGGTCAATGCTCGGGAGATCATGCAGTTGGGATTTGGGTCATCGACATTTCGATTCGCCGGACCCACCGGCAGATTCGCCCATGTGTCGAACCTGGAAGGAGCGCGGATCGCGACCTCCTATCCCGGTTTGCTCCATGACTGGTTGACATCACACGATATGAAGGCGACCGTCGTGCGACTTGATGGAGCGGTCGAAAACGCCGTGGCTCTAGGTGTCGCTGATGCCGTTGCTGATGTTGTCGCCACCGGAGCCACACTGCGCGCCGCGGGTCTAGAGATTTTGGGAGATCCGCTCGTGGAATCTGAGGCGATTCTTATTGGATCCGATTCCGGTACAAATTCGAGTGCCCAAGAAACATTTGAAAGACGGATGCACAGTGTTCTTGTGGCAAGGAGCTACGTATTGGTTGATTTTGATATCGCCAATGAGCACTTGGAGCAGGCCTGTCAGATCACTCCCGGTATCGAGTCTCCAACCGTCTCTGCTCTGCAGAATAAGTCGTGGTCGGCCGTTCGGTCCATGGTTCCGACGGCAGATGTACACCGGATCATGGATGAACTTTTCGCCCTAGGGGCCAAGGGAATCCTGGTCACTGACATTCATGCGTGTCGTTTGTAGTTAGGTGATAGTGACATTGCGCTTCAATGGCGGAACAAAAGCAACCTGCGTAATTAATATGACTGCCAGCACGGTGAAAACAACGGACCATGAATTGAATACGTCGAGCAACACCCCAGAAAAGAATGGTCCGAATGCTCCAATCGTGTAAGTAATAAAGAACGCCATGGCTGTAAGTCGGGCGGCACTTGGCGCATCAACACTGTATTCACTGAGCAGGCCCAAGAGCATGGCGAACGCGCCGCTAATAAAGAACCCAAAGACGATAAGGGTGATCCACGGGACAAATGATGGTGCCCAGCCAATGGCAACAAGTGCAACCGTGGCAGAGGTAATGGCAATGGTTAACACGGTTCGGCGATGCCGGATGCGAGTGGAAATTCCCGCCAGCACCAGCGCCGAAACAACTTGAGCGCCGGTAAAAGCACCAAAGAGCCACCCAGCATCCTCTTGACTCAATCCGCGTTCAACGAAGGAGGGTGCGATCCAGGCAATGGAACTGTAGAAGACGATCGAGTTAATGGCCATATTCATGGTCAGTGCCCACGCTAAGGGATTACGCCAGGGAAGTGACCGCAGTGAAAGATTCGTTGTCTGGCGATCATGATTCGGGGCGTTTCGTTCTGCGACAAACCAGAAGAGAAGTGCGATCACCGCGGGAAGCGCCCAAAAAGCGAGGGCGAGGGACCACGAATCTAGCCAGATTGCAATAGGAACCGTCAGGGCGCCGCCCATGGCCGCACTGGCCATCATGGCTGTCGTCCACAGCGCGTTGGCCGTGCCCAAAGAGTCGGGTAGCTGAGCCCGGACAATTCCAGGAATCACGCCTGCTGTTAACGCGATACCCACGCCCGAGAGAAATGCCGAGACAAAAAGTAATTCGGGTAAGTTCTCGAGCGCACGCATGCTCAGCGAAAAGATCAACGCCAACAGCGCGACAATCACGACTTTTTTCCGCCCAACAAGCATGACAAGTGAAGGAACTGTCAATGCAATGAAGCCCATGCACAGAACGGGAATGGTTGTTAGTACGCCTAGTGTGGAGTCCGACCAGCCAGTGGCATCTTGAATATCAGTGATAACGGTGGGCAAACTGGACAGGGCTACTCGTAAATTCAACGCAACCAAGACAACAGCCGTGAGTAAGACACCTTGGGAGACGTGGTGGGTCTGTCTTACGGCGGGAGATGGTGTCACGGGTGGATTGTGCTCCCTTAGGCTCAGTCTGTGGACAGCAGGGGAGTTGAGTCAGCCGATCACGCGCGATCCTTCGGCGGCAACCGAGGTCTCGAGGACCCACAAGCCCGCTGGAAAGACGATCAAGGCGACGCGGACCCACTGCTGGTCGAGTCATTGGCATCAGGTGATCCGAATCATGTTATGTATGCGCTGCGGACTGGACGACTGTTTATCGCGTTAGCACGGTCAACGATCCAACCGGATATAGAAGAGAAGACTGCCGAGATGGCGGTGGTGTGCATGACGGCTTCGGATGGTCGCCTAGGTCTTCTTGGATTCACTTCGGTGGATTCACTCACCCGCTGGAATCCCCATGCCCGCCCGGTGCCCATCACCGGAATGGACGCAGCCGTGGCGGCCCTCGACGAATCGGCACAGGCGCTGCTCATTGATATCGCCGGGCCGCACCCCTACACAATTACCCTGCCTGATCTTGTGCACCTCTCGGGAGTCGATCAGCGAGCTCGAGCAGTGCCGTTGCTTAGGGACGCCTTAGCGGGCGTGGGGGTTGAATCGCATATTGAGGCTCCCGGGTCATCAGGTCCCGTTCAGATCACTGTGCCGGCTGCCCAGGTGGATACGATTTCGGCGTTGCTAGTTGGCCGCAGTGACATTCATGCCTATACGCCCGAGGGAATTTCGCTGGTAGTTTCGGACGGAGCCTCCTAGACCACCGATCCCGTGAGGTTCTCCCCAGGGCCCATGCCCGGAGGGTCGGGAATAGCGGACGCTTCTCGGAAAGCCAATTGCAGACTCTTAAGTCCATCACGGAGCGGGGCCGCGTGCACCGAGCCAAGATCGGGAGCGCTCGCGCTCACCAGTCCAGCAAGGGCAGTGATCAATATCCGAGCCTCGGCTAAATCGGCCTCCTGGTTGTCTTCTGCCAGCCCGCAGGCAATAGCGGCGGCAGACATGAGGTGCATACTCACGGTCAACACCACCTCGACCGCGGGGACATCGGCAATATCGAGGGCGGGGGAGTTCTCATCAGTCACGGCTGTTACCCTTGCACTCCCATGATTCGGTAGCAATGCCGGGTCAGGCAAGCGGAGCATCGGCTCCCACCTCCCGGCGGTCAGGAGACTGACTCGACCTCAGAGGTTTTAGTGGGTCACAAGCCCACGATGTGTGGTGACACACATCGCCGATACCTCCGCGTGCGCGTGCACCGGAGGTTTTTCGTTGCGCGGACGGAATACAGCAGATTTATCGAGTAGATGAGGAGGCGCCATCAGCGTCGAACCCCGGATCAATGACCGGATTCGTGTTCCCGAAGTTCGCTTAGTTGGCCCAGCCGGCGAGCAAGTGGGAATCGTCCGCATTGAGGATGCCCTACGTCTGGCTGTTGAAGCGGATCTCGACCTCGTCGAGGTAGCGCCACTCTCCAAGCCCCCCGTATGCAAACTCATGGATTTCGGTAAATTCAAATACGAAGCGGCTCTGAAGGATCGGGAGTCGCGCCGAAATCAGTCTCACACCGTGATCAAGGAAATGAAGCTACGTCCCAAGATCGACTCACATGACTACGAAACAAAAAAGGGTCATGTGGTTCGCTTCCTCAAGGCGGGTGACAAAGTCAAGATCACCATCATGTTCCGGGGGCGTGAGCAAAGTCGACCAGAATTAGGTATTCGCCTCCTTGGTCGACTTGCCGAAGACGTTGCCGACATTGGATTCGTTGAGGCTGCACCCAAGCAGGATGGCCGCAACATGCTGATGGTGCTCGCACCACTTCGCCGTAAGGCTGAAGGCAAGAAGGCTGACACAGTTGCAGAGACTGATTCAGCACCCGAGACTTCCGCTCCGACAGAAGCGGACTGAAAGGAAAGAACATGCCGAAGCAAAAGACCCACAGTGGTTCGAAGAAGCGTTTCAAGGTGACCGGTTCCGGGAAAATCACCCACGAACAAGCTAATCGCCGCCACCTACTGGAAGTGAAGAACAGCAAGCGCACTCGTCGCCTCATGGCCGACGAAGAAGTTGCACCCGCAGACATGAAGCGCGTCAAGCGACTTCTTGGTCGGTAATCACCTTTCAGACACAACTCTTACACATCAGCTGTAATTCAAGAAAGCAGGAAAAACTATGGCACGCGTCAAGCGCTCCGTTAACGCTCATAAGAAGCGTCGTGAAATCCTGGAGAGGGCATCCGGTTACCGTGGACAGCGCTCCCGTTTGTATCGCAAAGCCAAGGAGCAGGTCACTCACTCCATGGTCTACGCCTACGCGGATCGTCGTACCCGTAAAGGTGATTTCCGTCGACTATGGATTCAGCGCATTAATGCCGCTGCCCGCGCGAACGACATGACCTACAACCGCTTCATTCAGGGCTTGAAAGCTGCTGACGTTGAAGTGGATCGTCGCATGTTGGCCGAGTTGGCCGTGAGCGATCCCGCAGCATTTACCGCGCTTGTTGAGATTGCTCGTGCAGCAGTCCCAGCGGCAACTGCATCCTAAGTTTCGTTTCCATGCGGAGCATAAGTTCGCGCAAGTCAGACCGCGTTAAAGAACTTGTGAAACTGCATAAGAAATCTGAACGAGTTTCAGCCGGACTATTCCTCGCGGAAGGTCCGGCTGTCGTTCGTATGGCGTTGGACAATTCACCGGAGTTGGTGGTTGAAGTCTTTGCCGTGGAGAACTTGGTTGAGGAATTCCTCGATCTGGGAGCCAACGTCACTGTGTGTACGCCTGAGGTGATTGAGGCTCTGGGCACTACCGTCCAGCCGCAGGGCGTTATTGCACTGTGTCGAATCCCTCAGGTCGATTCCGCTGCTCTCCTCGCCAAGACAGGAGTCATTCTTGTTGCAGATGGAATTTCTGATCCCGGCAACATGGGTACTCTGATCCGCACGGCCGATGCCACGGGGGTCGCCGGGATCATGACGTTTGGCAGCTGTGTTGATCCTTTTAACGACAAAGTTGTTCGCAGTAGTGCTGGGTCAATTTTCAGAGTACCTATTTCCGAATTGACGTCTCTGGACTTAATCCCATCGGGGAAGCACGTCTATGTACTTGCTGCAGGTGCGTCAACGTCGATCACGGATATCGATCTCGGCCAGGCCAATTACATGTGGGTGGTGGGCTCTGAGGCCCATGGCGTGCATGCAGCGTGGGCTGAGCGTGGAGATAACACGACGGCGGTCAGTATTCCCATGTCCGCCGGCGTAGAGTCGCTGAACGCCGGAGTTGCCGGCTCCATATGTTTGTACCAGGGGTACCTCCAGCACGTGTGAGTAAGTGCACTCGCAACACGCCTTCTTGAGCGTGAATCTACGGCCGACAAGTGAGAAACTAAGGATGCTGCTAGTGCAGCAAAGTCAGTCCGTTGAAGTGGAGAACCCATGAATTACGTCACAATGCCCATCCTGAATGACTCCGGCTACGCCATCGTCGACTCCTATAACCAGTCCGCCGACCCCCGGGAGTGGGAGAACTTGGTGTACGTGGATTGGAAATCCTCCGGCGATACCCGCTTCGCGCCACTCGCTAGCGCTTACGGCGACATGGAATGTGACGGATTTTGGAATCACACTCCTCCCAAGACCGACAAAGACGGTGTGTGGGTCGATGAAAATGTGGCGATCGCCCCGAAGTTGACTCAACGAGCCAAAGAGGTGGGTGCGAATGTGGGTCGGTGTCGCGTGATTGAACTTCAGCCCAATACCTATGCTGACGCGATTTATAACCTGCACCGGGACGACAACAACCGCCTTAACCCAGAAGGCACCGGTTGGATCGTGCGATCCTTCTACAACCTGACCGATAATCCCGATTCGGTCATGATCCTGCGTGAGGATCGGGATGATCCGTCGACCGAGGTTCGGGTACCGCTACCGGCAGGTGCCCAAGTCGTGATTGACACCCAGCGGCTGTATCACGCCGTCTGGCACACCGGCGATCAGCCGCGTTACTGCCTCATTACTTCCTATGAATCCGGGCCGGAGCTCCAAGAATGGATTGATGCCCGCCACCCGGTGACCTCCATTGACTCGCCGGCCATGGATCCGGCCGATATTGAGGCGGGAAACCAGGAAGCCATGCGTCGCCGAGCAGAGCGGGAGGCTGCCCGCGCTGGTTCCGGTGATTCCGGTTCCATGGGGATGGAAGTTCTCTCCGAGGCCTGAGGCTTTAGAGTTCACTCTACGGAGCGCACAAACCGCCAGGCGCGGCTGTTTTTGGCTGCAGCACGTGAGATTGTGATCATGGACAATGCTGGTTCAATGAATGGGAGAGCTGAGTGACCATTACGGTGCCGTATTCGGCAGTGCTCGACGAGCTCGAGGCTGAGGCGATTCATATTTATCGGGAAACCGCCGCCGCATTTCGCAACCCAGTTCTTCTGTACAGCATTGGCAAGGATTCGTCCGTTCTTTTGCACCTGGCCGTGAAGGCTTTTTACCCAGCCCCCGTGCCTTTCCCGGTGATGCACATTGACACATCGTGGAAATTCCGCGAGATGATTGAGTTCCGCGACAAGCGCGCCAAGGACCTTCAGTTGGATCTCCGCATTGCTCAAAACGTCGCTGCCTTGGAGGAGGGGGTGAGCCCCTTTACTCATGGTACCCATGAATACACGCGCATCATGAAAACCGTGGCTCTGCGGGAGGGCATCGACAAGTACGGATTCGATGCCGC
This sequence comes from bacterium UBA6154, assembly GCA_002422375.1. The sequence goes on along the minus strand of DIUQ01000027.1, from coordinate 2,832 downwards.
GATTGGTGGTGCTCGCCGCGACGAGGAACGCAGCCGCGCTAAGGAACGCATTTTCTCGTTGCGTGAGCCGGGACATCGATGGGAGCCCCGTAAGCAGCGTCCGGAATTTTGGCGGACGGCGAATACGCAGCTTGCTCCCGGACAAAGCATGCGCGTGTTCCCGTTGTCCAACTGGACTGAACTGGACGTGTGGCGTTACATCCAGCGCGAAAATATCGAAATTCCAACACTTTATTTCGCCAAGGAGCGTCCCGTTGTGGAGCGTGATGGCGCCTTGATCATGGTGGACGACGACCGCTTCCCACTTCAAGAGGGGGAAACGCCGGTCATGAAGTCCGTTCGTTTTAGGACTCTGGGTTGTTATCCGCTCTCGGGAGCAGTGGAATCAACGGCGGACAATCTCGTTGACTTGATCGCTGAAATGGAATCCAGCAAGATTTCGGAACGAGCTGGTCGATTAATCGACGGCGAAGGTGGCGGGTCCATGGAAGCCAAGAAGGCAGAGGGTTATTTCTAATGTCAGATCAAACTCCTGTGCTTCACCTCGTTACCTGTGGTTCTGTCGACGACGGAAAGTCCACGCTTATTGGCCGCCTCCTGGCGGAAACAGACAGTGTTCCCATTGACCAGCTGGATTATGCACGGCGGACACGTCGCGGCGGCTCCACTGTTCCGGTGGGGGAGATTGATTACTCCTTGTTGACCGACGGCTTAGAGGCTGAGCGTGAACAAGGAATCACCATTGACGTGGCTTATCGTCATATGAATTTGCCCAATGGGCGGCGGGTGCTGATTGCTGATTCCCCTGGTCACGAGCAATACACACGCAACATGGCCGTTGCAGCATCCAATGGAGACGTTGCTGTGTTACTCGTTGACGCTGCCCGTGGTGTGCGTCCGCAGACGCACCGACACTTGACCGTGTGTGCCCTGATGGGTGTTGAAACAATCATGGTCGCGGTGAACAAAATGGACCTTGTTGACTATTCCCACGAAGTTTTTGAACAAATCATGGGAGAGGTACGGGTCACTGCGGCGCGCCTAGGTGTTGAAGAAATTGAGGGTATTCCGGTGAGTGCCGTCGCTGGCGACAACATCACCACTGCTTCCACCAACATGCCCTGGTACCACGGGGAAACACTGCTCGGCGCACTGGGCGTTTGGGAACCTGCTGTTCGACCTGAGGAAGAGGGCTTCCGATTCCCGGTGCAATTTATTGTCCGCGCGGAGGGGAACTTCCGCGGTTATGCAGGAACGGTTGTTTCGGGTTCGGTCACCGCGGGCCAAACCATCACGGTCGCGGACTCTGGCCGAACAGCCAAGATTGATCGCATTGTGACCGCGAATGGGGACCTTGACACTGCAGTCGCTGGTCAGGCTGTGACACTGACTTTGGATCATGAAGTTGACGTCACCCGCGGTGACATCCTCGCTGCGGGCACTCCTTTGCAACCGGCAGACCGTTTCGCCGTTGACATGGTGTGGTTGGGGGAGGAGCCTCTCGCGCACGGTCGTTCGTATTTGCTCATGTCGGGTTCCCGCTCGGTACCAGCAACGGTCACCAATGTCCGTCATCGACTTGATGTCGTGTCCGGCCACGAACATGCGGCGCGAATTTTGGAAATGAATGACGTTGGTCGCGTGGAAATCGCCACCGACCGACCGATTCCCATGGACGCGTATCGGGATTGTCGCGACACCGGCGGGTTCCTCTTGGTTGATCGGGTTAATGCAGACACGGTTGCTGCTGGTCTATCCCGTCACGCCATGCGCCGGGCCTTCAACGTTGTTCCGCACAATTACGACGTTGATCATGCAGCGCGCAGTGCTCTCATGGGGCACCCGGCAAAGGTTGTGTGGCTGACAGGCTTACCAGGGTCCGGTAAGTCAACTATTGCCGACTCCGCTGTCCGCAAATTGCATTCACTCGGGGTGCATACCTACGTCCTTGACGGTGACAATGTTCGCACCGGGTTGAACAAGGATCTCGGCTTCACGCCGGAGGATCGAGCCGAGAACGTTCGCCGGGTGGCTGAAGTGAGCAAGTTGATGCGAGACAGTGGCATCGTGGTTTTCGTTGCCCTTGTTTCCCCGTATGAAGCCGATCGCGACACGGCGGCAGCGCTCTTCGAGCCCGGTGAATTCATGGAAGTGTATGTCGATACTCCGGTTGAAGTGTGTGCCGAACGTGATCCCAAGGGTCTGTACGCCAAAGCTGCTGCAGGTAATCTGCCCAACATGACCGGCATGGGTCAGGCATATGAAGTCCCCAGCAATCCAGATCTTGTGTTAACCGGCAGCGGTGATTTGGACGCAAGTGTGGCAATCCTGGTCGACCGTATTTTGGAAGCCGATTCCGGAGTTTCAAGTGTCGGCACCGAATAAGGAGTATGACCCGAAGCAGGTTGCCGATCTGGGGGAGGAATCCGTTGACCACATGGTGGCGCAAGCTCTCCAGGCGATCGATCAGGCGGGGGACCTTGCTCAGTTAAAGGAAGTCCGGCTTGCTCATTTCGGTGACCGTTCGCCACTGGCATTGGCTAACAGGGAGATCGGCGCACTACCTCCGGCGGCCAAGGCTGAGGTCGGTAAACGCGTCGGTCAAGCACGGGCCCGTATCAAGGATTCATTGGCGTTGCGTGAGGAACAACTCGAGCATGAGCGGGACCAGCAGGTGCTCCTGCAGGAAGTCGTTGACGTCACCGTGCCTACTGATCGTGGCTGGGTTGGCGGGCGTCACCCTCTGACCACTTTGATGGAAGCAATGTCAGACGTGTTCATTTCTATGGGCTATTCCGTGGCGGAGGGTCCGGAGTTGGAAGCGGAGTGGGT
>DIUQ01000054.1 GCA_002422375.1 bacterium UBA6154 | reverse complement strand
TGGTTCCCGTGGTTGCTGTATCTAGACCGAACGATTTTCACTTTTTACACGGTGGCTTATGTTCCGTTTATCGTGATGGCTGTTGCGTTCACGATCATGAAACTTCTGCAACGCAAACCGCCGCAAGAACAACCGTGGGTAGTTGCCTTTATCGGCGTGTACCTCATTGCTGTCATTGCGGCGGCCTGGTGGTTCTACCCCATCTGGACGGGAGAGGTTATCCCCTACGACCAATGGCGGTTACGCATGTGGATGCCTACCTGGGTTTAGTCAACCCAGGTGGACACCATGTCAAAGGCAACCTTCTCGAGCGCCTTCTTCTGCTTAGCAGTGAAATTCAATGCACTGCCCGTGGAGCCCTCAGTCACAATAATGGCGTCGTTCACGAGCGTGTAAATATTCATGTTGTCATTCAGATATGCGGGCTGACCTTGAACTGCCAGGTTGTTGGAGTTCTCATTAGTGAAAATGGAGGCAACTCCGGTCACTGTCACCGCGGGGATTTTGCCTGAAGTGACGACATTCTCATACGGGTAGACAGTTCCGGAGTCGTCTGTCCACGATCCGGTCGCATCTCCATCGCACTTTTTGATGTCCTTGGTCAGTTGAGCAAATGCCTTTTCGGCAGCGGTATTGGAGCGATATTCATTCACAGCAATCGAGAGTGTCAGACTCTTCTTTATTGGCTGGTAGAACGCAATGGAATTACGAACCGGTTTCGCCAACGTGACATCGGGACCATCTGGGCTCGGTGATGTACAGACAAAGGTCTTACCACTGGTCGTGGACACGTTGATGTTCATGCCACCCTTGGATGCGAATGCTGCAGGCAGATCCTTCTCACTGAGAAAATGCGACGCAGCGTAGGCAAAAGCCTCTGTGTCATAAGCCTGTGCAGTAGTAGCCGCCATGCTCATTGATCCAATGACTAGTGCGGCACCGGCAAATCCGGCTGTTACTTTTTTCATTATTCCTCTTTCATATGCAAACGATTACTGAATTTAGAGCATAGTCTCTTCACGTGAAGGTCGTGTGTTTCGATGCCCTGGGCACGCTGATCGATATCACTCATGTGACGTCCGCCGTTGAAAAGAGGTTCCCGGGACTCGGGGAAGAAATCTCCACACTGTGGCGAACAAAGCAAATTGATTACTCCCGACTTCGAGCCATGAGCGGGGAATACGTTCCCTTTGATCAAATTACCCGCGATGCACTTGAAGCAAGTCTCATGCATTGTCATGTTCCTTATACCGAGTCAGATCTGACTGAGCTCATGACTGACTATCAACACGGCGTCACTTTCCCCGAAGTCGACTCTGTGCTGGCAGCATTAGACGTTCCGTGGTCAATCCTCACTAACGGCAACCGACCGTTTATTCGCGTGATTCTGGACCACGCCAAGGTCAACTGCCCCGACTCGCACCTCCTGACATCTGACCGCGTTGAAACTTTCAAAATTTCCCCTGCGCTGTACGAACTAGCCTGGCAATGGGCCCAGGAGCTCGGAGCGAGCGCGAAAGTGGAAGTGATCTTTGTTTCCGGTAATCAGTGGGACGCTATTGGCGCCACCTGGTTTGGGTTCACCACCTTCTGGGTTAATCGCAATGGTCACAGCCCCGAGGTCTTGGGCGTTCGCCCCGACTACGAGTCAGAGACCCTTGAACAACTTCTCAGTGTGATACGAGGCCTTTGATGATCGAAGCTTTCATCACCGGACTAACTTTGGGATTAGGATCCGGCGCGGCACCAGGACCGCTGACCGGACTGGCCATTACAACAACCATGCGATCGGGTTTCCACGCTGGCCTTCGCATTGCTGTCGCACCATTGTTATCCGACACTCTCATCATTGCGCTGTCCATCACGCTGGTGTCACAACTACCTGAGCGAGGAATCCAGGTTCTGGGCATTCTCGGCGCAGTTGTTGTGGGGTTCTTTGGGGTTGAGACCCTGATCTCAACACGCAAGGCGAACCCGCCTTCGTCGGAGGAAGTGCCGATCCCCCGGAAATTGGATCGACTCCCATTGCTCGTTCAAGGCGCCACCCTCAACATGCTCAACCCAGCACCGTGGATCTTTTGGGTGACCGCGGGCTCCACGCTACTGGTGGGATTTTGGCGCGAGAACCCAGTAACTGCTGTTGTATTCCTGCTTATTTTCTATGTGATGCTTGTTGGCACCAAAGTTTTGATAGTCGTTGGCCTGGCGGCCACCCGGCACCGCATGACCACAAGAACCTACCGCGGGGTTCTTTATTCCTCCGGCGTGCTGCTGCTTGTAGCCGCTGTGCTCCTTTTTGTCAGCCACGTGCTGTAGCGGGCAATTAGAATCTCACCATGCCCCAATCAATTCCCCGTCTCCTGATCGGCACGGCACAATGGGGCTTGAACTACGGAATAACTAATAAAGCCGGGCAATTGAGCGATTCCAGTATCAGGTCTTTGATCTATGAAATGCAGCTCCAGGGAATAAACGACCTCGATACCGCCACCGGATATGGCAATGCCGAGACACGAATCAAGGAATTAGCGTCGTCAACCCTGCGGGTTCAAACAAAAGTGTCTGGCAAGAGTGCCGGTGGAGACGCGGTTCTCCACCGAATTCGCCACTCCATGTCAACACTTAATCGGACGAGCCTAGACGGAGTTCTCATTCACGATTGGTTTGAACTTACCCCTGAAGACCAAGCTGTGAGCGCGCAGCAATTAGAGCAAGCGCAATCTGATGCACTCACGACAAGCGTCGGTATCTCCATTTATTCACCCGACGAGTTACCAGATGCCAGCAAATTTTTCTCTGGCAAATTTACTGCGCAGATTCCTCTCAACGTGCTCGATCAGAGGTTTATCGATAGCCACTCCACGTATCCAGATGTCAACTTTCAGGCGCGATCAATTTTCTTACAAGGACTGTTACTAACCTCAGTGAACCGGTTCGCTCATCACAGTGCCCTCCACACCTTCGAAACATTTTGTCAGGACAATGGGCTGAGTCGCCTTGAGGCAAGCATGGCATTCATTTCCCAGCAGCCATGGCTGGAGTCATGTGTCATTGCCCCCACATCTGCCTCGGAATTACACGAGATTCTGAATGCACTGGAACGTGCTCGGACGTACACAGATGCCCTGGATTTCAGTATTTGTGCATCAACCGATGCGGACCTTGTGGATCCACGCTCGTGGGTTTAGACCCCTTTGCAAATTCTCCGCAAGAGCTTGATCGGGTTAACGGCGTCTGACTCGCCGCCACTGCGCCAGTATTCAAAATGCAGATGTACCTGACCCGGGGATCCAGTATCTCCCATGCGGCCAATCACTTGCCCTTTTCTCACTTTCTGCCCGGACTTGATGAGCACTTTGTCCATGTGCCCGTAGTAGTACTTCGAACCACTTTTTCCTTGCAACACAATTTGCAACGCACCATTGGATTGCTTCTTGGTGCGGTTAATGCGTCCACCTTCCACGGCGAAAATTGGGGTACCTCGCTTACCCCCAAAATCCATGCCCATGTGGGTTCGCCGTCCACGGTCTGCTCCCCATCCTGCACCTAACCAAAAGTTCTTGGTGGGACAAACCTTTCCGCGCTTCTTTTTCTTGGCCAAGGATTCAGATCGCAGGTCAGTGGTGGTCGTATTGGTAGTCGCTTGCCCCGGGGAAACGGCAACTGAGGGCAGAGGCGTCCAGAAACTCGCCACGAGAAGACCTGCGGAAGCAAGGGAGATAGCTGCTCGCATGGGAACACGGTAAACCGACTCGCTCGGGGGCTCGCACTTGACCCTCACCCAGTAGGGTCAACCCGTGAGCAGCTTTTCCATTGGCAACCGGGCGGTTGGTCCCGCCGAGCCCACTTACTTCATTGCAGATATTGCAGCTAACCATGACGGTGACCTAGAACGCGCCATGTCGCTGATGACACTCGCCAAAGACGCCGGGGCTGATTGTGCAAAGTTCCAGCATTTCCGAGCCGAACATATTGTGAGTGATTATGGATTTAAGGCTCTCGGTGGCCAGCAGTCGCACCAGGCATCATGGAAGAAATCCGTTTTCGAGGTTTATCAGGACGCCAGTTTGCCGTGGGCATGGACAGCTCCATTAGCTGAACATGCGCAAAAAATTGGAATTGAATTCATGTCTGCACCGTACGATCTCGAAGCCGTTGAACATCTGAACCCCTACGTCAACGCATTCAAGGTGGGTTCGGGGGATGTGAACTGGCTCGAGGAACTAGCCGCTATTGCCGCTCTGGGCAAACCAGTGATTTTGGCGACCGGCGCTGCAGAATTATCCGATGTCCAACGCGCCATGGATCTGCTCATGGAGTCGGGGGTGGACATTGTGCTGATGCAATGCAATACCAACTACGAAGGAAGTCTAGAGAATATCCACCATGTGAATCTCCGAGTTCTCGAGCAATATTCCGAGTTATTTCCCGGGGTTACTCTTGGTCTTTCTGATCACACACCAGGTGAGGTAACCGTTCTCGGCGCCGTAGCACTCGGCGCACGGGTTGTGGAGAAGCATTTCACCGATGACACCACGCGAGTTGGCCCAGATCACGGTTTCTCCATGGACCCGCACACCTGGCAGTCCATGGTGCAGGACACGCGCAAATTAGAGGCAGCCTTGGGAACAGGCATCAAGGGAATTGAGGACAACGAGCGCGAAACCATTGTTCTGCAGCGTCGATGTGTGCGGGCAGCCCGCGATATTGCCGCGGGGGAAATAGTCACGCGCACCGACCTCGTAGTACTGCGCCCAGCTCCCCGTGAAGCCATTCCCGCGCATGAAGTCGCTGCGGTGGTGGGCAAGACAACGCAACGCACTGTGGTCGCTGGTGAGCACCTCAGTTGGAGTGATCTCAACTAAATGAGCACATCCGGTCACCGCACCTGCGTGTACCTCAGTGACACGCGGGGTATCCATGATCGGCGATGGATAGGCGCGTTGGAATCCGTGGGATACACCGTCCTCCTCGAAGTGCCAGACACAATGGAACCGGACATACCAATCGTTGCCGGACCGCTCACCACCATGAATCGGGATCTACTCCGTCTCCCCAATCCGGTCGTCGGATTATCGTGGGGTTTTGATCTGCACCAACTCAACGCAATCGACGATACTTCGTGGCTGCCTCTCCTTTCTGGCTTGATAGTCGATTCCATCCCAACGTGGGAGATAGCAACACAAGCTGGAGTTTCCGCACATCGAATCGCCATAATCCCATGGGGGATAGATCTCCAACTGTTCAATTCACAGGCGCCGACGAAACCAAGTGACAAGCTTCAGATCCTGACGCTGAGAGCCCATGAGGATCTCTACAACGTGGACACCGTTATTACCGCGGTAGCCGAGTTGACCCTCGGGGGAATTTCCTGCGAACTCGTTGTCGGAAATACCGGTTCGCTCACCGAGCGCCTTGTCCAACTATCAGCTGATTTAGGCCTCACCAATGTCGATTTCATTGGACGAATTGAAGAAAGTGATCTCCCTTGTCTGTTCGACAAGGCAGATGTTTATGTGTCAGCGGCGGAAACTGACGGCACATCTGTGACGCTTCTGCAAGCCATGTCCATGAGAGTCCCCGTGATCGTTTCAGATTCTCCAGGAAACCAGGCCATTCTTTATGACTCGCACCAAAAGCTCAGCCGTGGCACCTTGTTCCCTACGGGAGATTCCGCTGCTCTCGCGCAAGCGCTCCGCGACTTCGCACTCCATCGCGATGCGTACGGGAACCTCACGGAAGCAGCGTGGGAGTACGTTCAGAACAACGCGGATTGGGGCGCAAATGTGCAGCGACTCATTCCGCTCTTGAACTATTCCTAGTGCCCAAATTCTTTAAGGCTCGCTCGAGCAACAGCGTCCGTAAAATCCTTCCAACGAGGCACAGCATCCGGATTAACGGGTATCTCCTGCAGTCGTTCGAGTGTGTACTCCATGAACGTGTCCTCAAGAAGTGATTCGTCACCGAAATTGACACTTCCATGACCTTGCATAATGTCTGCTGCTGGTTGGATGCCCGCATATAAGACGGGCGTCCCTAAACGGATTGATTCCAACACAGGGATTCCGTACCCCTCCACACCGACAGAGAGAAATGCATCTGCACGATGCATGTACTCGTGCAGAGTTGAGTCATCGACGCTCTTCATCCATTGCACAGGGAGTCCGCGCTCAACGGCTGATTCTATTTTCTGATTAATGGAGAAATCCGATGCTGAAGGTCCACCAATAAAGATTAATTCGGCGTTCAACCCTCTAGCTAGTGCGCGCTCAAACGCTTCGAGTATCTCCACCGGTCGTTTACGAGCCTCCATGGTTCCCACCCGTAAGAACTGGGGAATTACATTGGCTGAGTGCTTCTTACTACGGGGCTCCAAGTGGTCGCCCCCTGGGTGAGACACCAGAATCGGTTTGTTCCGCGGCCTTCGCAACCGACTACTGATCTCGTCTCTCGAGAAATCGCTAATCGCCACTACCGTGTCACATGTGATCAGATTCAGAAAGTATTCACTGACATTGCTTCCGGTGCCCGGCTTGAACCGGTAATTTTCGGGGTGGGTCATGGGGAGGGCATCGAAGCCGATCATGGATGTGTACATACACTCCGACATCATTCGAAATCTTTGGAGTACCTCTGGGAAGTAGCTCACCTCGGGAAGTAACCATGAGTCGAACATTCCTAACAGCCCCGCGGCATCAGTCTCGAGAGCATCAAAACTTGCGATTTTGGATTGGACTAGTTGGCGTAAATCGTCACCCGAACTTCGTGGGCCGAATGGGACCGCCAGGAGTTCAGCCGCTTGTTCGGCCGACAACAGCATGAATCCCCGGTCACGCGGCACAACAAATTCCGCCGAAATGTCTCGTGGCCAAAGTCGAGCGACCTGCAGCAAGACCCGCTGAATACCGGATCCATAGGGGTCTCGGGCGAACTGCTCCAGGTCTATGCCGACGTACATGGATGAAAAGGTACCGGTTGGGCGCTGCTGCGGGTAACAGCACGGTAATTCGCGAGCCGGTGATCTATCCTCGGGACATGAGTTCGGAGCAGACCATTCGTTTTGACCCTCGCAATGTATGGAGAACGGGCTTCATCCTCCTCGGAGTGATCGCGATTGGGTTGCTCGCCAACTTCCTGATTGAGGACGGCGGCGGTGTTTTCTTCATCATTCTGATGTCGTGGTTTGCCTCCCTCGCCATGGAGCCGGCTGTGGGACGCCTCGCCAAACGCATGAAACGTGGACTGGCAACCGGCATCGTGATGGTGACCATTGCCATCTTCTTTGCCCTATTCACTGCAGCTTTCGGTAATTTGTTGTTCGACCAAATCGCTGAACTCATTCAGGCACTACCTGGTTTGCTCGACAGTGCAATAGCGTGGGTGAATCAGCGGACAAACTCGGATTACGAAATTGTTGATCTGTGGGAGCAACTAAATATCTCACCGGAGCAGTCCGCCCAATACGCCACCACCGTGCTGTCCGGGGTCATTGGCATTATTGGCTCGCTCGCCATTAGCTTCTTTAGCTTGTTTACCTTTGCACTGTTCACATTCTACTTATCCGCTGATGCTCCTCGTTTTCGTCGCTACCTGACATCACTCTTCGCCGCGAAATTTCAACCTATTGCCACCCAAATCTGGGACACCACCGCTCTAAAAACGGGAAACTACGTCGCTGCGCGAGTCGTACTCGCTGTCCTCAATGGTGGCACCAGCGCCATCGTGTTCTGGATTATTGGCATGCCCTCGTGGTTAGCCCTCGGCATTTGGACCGGCCTCGTTGCCCAATTTGTTCCCACCATTGGTACCTATATTGCGATCGCCCTTCCCGTTTTGGTCGGACTGCTCAGTGGAAACCCGTGGATCGGAGTCATGGCGCTGATCTGGGCTGTTATTTACCAGCAAGTTGAGAATCTCACCCTCGAACCCAAAATCAGTGCTCGCGCGGTGAACGTTCACCCGGCGGTGGCATTCGCTTCGGTGATGTTGGGTGCCGCGTTGTTCGGGGTCGCCGGGGCGCTCCTCGCCATTCCCGTTACCGCTATGGTGTTGAGTCTTATCGATTCTCAACGACTGCGCCACGAAGTTGTGGAACCAACATCAAGTGATCCGGATCCTCCGGTATCTGACCAGAAGGACAATTCATGAACATCACGGACAAGAGTTTGCGCACCTGGAACGTCATTGCTGGGTTCGCTCACCTTGCGCAGTTGATCCTGATACTGATCCTTGCCACCGACTTCACCCTGCCGGTCACCGCGACCTACATGGACGGCCCGCCGGGGACACCACCGAGTGCGACTGTCACGTTATTTGACTCACCCATTGCCTGGGGCGTGGCCCTGTTCTTTGCCCTGTCGGCATTTTTCCACTTCCTCGTGGCGAGCCCACTCTTTTTCAAACGCTACATTGCGGGATTGAATCTGCATCACAACTATTTCCGCTGGGTTGAGTACTCCATCAGCTCGTCCATCATGATCGTCTTGATTGCCCAGATCGTGGGTATCGCCGACGTGGCTGCACTGATCGCCATCTTTGGGGTCAACGCTTCCATGATTCTTTTTGGCTGGCTTCAAGAGAAATATGAAACCCCTGGCAGCGGCGGCTTCCTTCCCTTTATTTTCGGCTCCATGACCGGGATCGTTCCCTGGATCATTGTGGTGATTTACGTCATTGCCCCAGGATCAACGTCCGTCAATGAAGTACCCGGATTCGTCTACGGAATTATCATTTCCTTGTTCGTATTCTTTAATTCATTTGCGCTGATTCAGTATCTGCAATATAAGCAAGTTGGCAAGTTTGCCAACTATCGATATGGCGAGCGCTGGTACATTATTTTGAGTTTGGTCGCCAAGAGTCTTCTTGCGTGGCAGATTTTCGCGGGGACTCTCGCACCACAATAAATTAATAACAATGAGTAGGGGGAACTCATGGAACAGCAATCAGGTCAACGCTCAGTTGTAGCGGTTCTTGTCAGCGTGATTCTCGGACCGATCATGGTCTGGGCCGGCCTGATCGCCGGACTCACCCTGATTCAGCAGGTGCTTTCTGGATTTTGTGACCTGTCCCAAGCATCCTGGACCCAGGCGTTAAATCCGTGGGTATGGATTGGTGCTGAAAGCATCGGTGGAACGGGTGGAATTTTTGATGCCCTGGTCGGTGGCCCCGGTGCACCGGGAGGCACGGTGAATCGCTACATCACATTTATGATATTCGCCGCTATTACAGCGGCTTGCTATTACGGCTTAACTGCTATCTGGTCGTGGACTAAAAAATAATTCGCAGGTCAGATCAGGGATTCGGCGCGCGAAATCAACATGGTGGCTGCGGCCCCGAAACCAGCGAACTGCTGGTTGGTTGTAGCACCGGAGGAATAACGCGCCCAGATTTGTTGCACAATCACCGCGAGACGGAATAGCCCAAACACTTCATAGAATTTCCAATTCTCCGCGAGTGCCGTGCGCACTTCTACGGGCATTGCTTGGGAATACCGCTGTACAACTTCTGACCGAGTCAACATGCCCGGAGAGTCGGTTGGCTGCATGCGCAGGCTGCGGAAAGCGGGGTCGTCGTCCGCTTGAACCCAATAGGCCAAAGCTGATCCCAGATCCATGCAGGGATCTCCCACCGTGGACATTTCCCAGTCCAAAATCCCAATTATTTCCGCATTGTCATTCACCACAAGATTGTCGAAACGCCAATCACCGTGAATAAGTACGTGACCGACGTCAGCAGGTTGATGTGAGGCTAGCCACTGCATAACAACTTCGGCATCAGGGACGTCAGGTGTTCGTGCTGCGCGGTAGCGCTTAGACCATCCGGTGACCTGTCGGTTGACGTAGCCAGGACCTTTATCCAACTCCGCGAGACCGGTGGCGTGAATATCAACCTGATGTAGTGCCGCCAAGGAGTCCACCATGGATTCGCAGAGCGATTGAACACTGACTGGGTCAGGACACAGTTCAACCGGTATGTCTTGGGCGAGGATGTATCCGGCAATGAACTCCATCAAATAAAACTCACGACCAAGGACCGAGACGTCGCTGCAGTACCCGAGCACCCGTGGAGCTTGATCCAGGTGCGGACTCAATGCCGTCAGGACGCGCGCCTCGCGACCCATGTCGTGTGCACTCGCGGCCTTTACCCCATGTGGAGGTGTGCGCATGACCCACTGGTTCCCTGCGGAGTCCGAAATCAAATAGGTCAGATTGCTCGCACCACCCTTAAATTGCAGAGCGGCCAGGTGCCCAACGTAGATGATTTCCTGGGATTGCATCCACTGAGCAAGGGCCACTAGATCAAAGGAGTCCTCCGCCCGAACATCGATTGTTCGCTGTGCGCCACCACTCACGCTTGCGCTCGACGAATCTCATGGCGAGCAATATCGCGCAGGTGAACTTCATCTGGACCATCCGCGAAACGCAGTGACCGAATTCCCGCATACATGCGTGGCAGCGGGGTGTCAGGTCCAATCCCAGCTCCACCAAAGGATTGGATCGCGCGATCCACCACCGCTAGCGCGGCGCGCGGTGCCACAACTTTGATGGACGCAATCTCCGTGCGCGCCGCTTTGGCGCCGTATTGCTCGATCATCCACGCTGCCTTGAGTGTCAGTAATCGAGCCTGGTCTATCTCAATACGGGATTCCGCGATCCACTGTTGCACCACGCCTTGGTTGATGAGCGGTCCGCCAAAGACTTCCCGCTTGGAAGTGCGTTCAATCATCATGGCTAGTGCGCGCTCCGCGATGCCGAGTGTTCGCATGCAATGGTGAATCCGACCGGGGCCTAAGCGAGCCTGTGCAATGGCGAATCCGCTGCCCTCTTCCCCCAGTAGGTTGGTTGCCGGCACCCGCACGTTGTCAAAGTCCACTTCACCGTGTCCGTGCTGGTCGAAGTAGCCAAAGAGGCTGAGATCGCGAACTCGGGTGACCCCGGGTGTGTCCACCGGCACGAGAATCATGGATTGCTGCAGATGTCGCGGGGCTTCGGGATCCGTCTTCCCCATCACGATCATGACCTTGCAGCGTGGATCCATGACACCAGACGTCCACCACTTGCGACCATTGAGCACGTAGTCACTTCCGTCGCGGGTAATGGATAGTTGGATATTGGTGGCATCGGAGGAACCAACGTCCGGCTCCGTCATGCCGAACGCTGATCGGATCCGCCCTTCCGATAGAGGGACGAGCCACTCCTGTTTTTGGGCATCGGTTCCGAACATGGAAAGTATTTCCATGTTGCCCGTATCGGGCGCGGCGCAGTTAATCGACTCGGGCGCAATATCGATTGACCAGCCGGTTCTTTCAGCAAGGTAGGCGTAATCGACGGCACCGAGACCGTCAGATAGCGACGGNNGACCGGCGGCACGGTATTGAGTTCACCTGCTGCGATCAGATCGGCTCGTTGCTGGTCGTAGGTGTGCTCGGCAGGAAACACCTCCGTCTCCATGAAGTTATTGAGATCTTCGAGTAATTTCTCTCCACGGGGGCTGAGTCCTAGTTGCATGGTCCTATCTTGGCGCAGAATTGTTCCCCGCGA
>DIUQ01000053.1 GCA_002422375.1 bacterium UBA6154 | reverse complement strand
CGCCAAAGCGCGGGAAGGCGCTTCGGCCGGCATAGCGGGCGGAATCGGCCAGTTCCTCTTCAATACGCAGCAGCTGGTTGTATTTGGCCACGCGTTCGCTGCGAGCCGGAGCACCCGTCTTGATCTGACCGCAATTCACCGCCACGGCGAGGTCAGCAATGGTTGTGTCTTCTGTTTCCCCGGACCGGTGCGACATCATGGACGAGTAACCATTACGGGTGGCAAGGGCCACGGCATCGAGGGTCTCAGTCAACGATCCGATCTGATTCACCTTGACCAAGAGAGCATTGGCGGCGCCTTCAGCGATCCCGCGGGCCAGTCGTTCTGGATTGGTCACAAAGAGATCGTCTCCCACTAACTGCACGCGATCACCTATGGCATCGGTGGCGTGAATCCAGCCAACCCAATCGTCTTCAGCTAGGGCATCTTCAATGGACACTAAGGGGAAATCCGCCAACAGGGATTCGTAGTAGCCGGTCATCCATTCAGATGAACGTTCCGCTCCTTCGAAGGTATAGGAACCATTGGCATAAAACTCTGTCGATGCAACATCTAGAGCCAGAGCAATATCAGTGCCCACCGCCATGCCCGTGCTGTCAATTGCTGTGACGATTAATTCGAGTGCTGCACGGTTACTCGCTAAATCAGGTGCAAAGCCACCTTCGTCGCCGAGTCCGGTTGCGTATCCCTCTTTCTTGAGCACGGACTTCAATGCGTGATACACCTCGGTACCTTGACGCAATGCATCGGAGAACGTGGCCGCACCAATGGGAGCGATCATGAACTCCTGAATATCAACCCCCGTGTCGGCATGTGCGCCACCGTTAAGAATGTTCATCATGGGAACGGGGAGGAGGTGTGCATTGGGCCCGCCCACGTACTTAAAGAGGGGGAGCTCGGCTGACAAGGCGGCTGCTTTGGCTACGGCAAGGGATGCGCCGAGAATGGCATTAGCCCCCAACCGTGACTTATTAGGCGTGGCATCAAGGTCAATCATGACCTGGTCCACGGTGCGTTGGTCGTCCGCGGAGAGCCCCACCAGGGAATCGGCGATCTCGCCCTCCACCGCGTTGACCGCTTCGAGCACGCCCTTACCGCCATAGCGAGAGCCACCATCGCGCCGCTCGGACGCTTCAAATGCTCCGGTGGACGCCCCCGAGGGAACAGCAGCGCGAGCCACCGTGTCGTCGTCGAGGAGTACTTCCACCTCCACCGTGGGATTTCCCCGGGAATCGAGAATTTCGCGAGCAATCAGAGCATCGATAATGGCCATGGGGCTAACTGTAGTTGGGCACATGCTTCGCCCACTAACCATCCCGTTGTCACTTTGTGATGTAAAGAGGGGAACCGGACCGGGCCGGGAGAGAGTCCAAGGAATATGCGCACATCACTTACCCGATCATCACTCACCCGATCATCACTTACCCGATCTTTCACGGTCTTCACCGCCGGCATAGGGCTGCTGGCACTTGCAACACTGACCGGATGTTCCGCCTCGTCACCAACGAGCATGCCTGTCACCGCCGACATGGGATTCTCCGAGGCAGCACCAGGTGAGATGAACGCTGACCTCGGCAAGCAGACGGTTCAACAACAGGTGATTCGAACAGGCACCATCAGTTTGGTGTCGGACAATGTGCTCGAATCCATGTCACATATAGAAGAGTTGGTGACGCAGTACTCAGGGTCGATTGACCAACAAGACATTCGAACGTCAGATGACCGCGATTACGGATACATGACGGTCCGAGTCCCTGCTTCCGAACTTGAATCCTTTATGACGGATGTGAGAGAAGTTGATGAGACTGTTGGCTTCAGTGTTTCCGATGTAGATGTCACTCTGTCGATTACTGATCTCGATGCCCGGATTTCCGCACTCAACACGTCAATATCCAAATTGGAGCAGCTACAGGAGCAGGCAACGAGCGTGACAGATCTAGTTGCCGTTGAAGCAGAGCTAGCGACTCGAACCGCCGAACGCGATTCACTCGTGGCGCAGCGGGACATGCTGGAGAACCAAGTCGCCATGTCCACCGTCTACATTGACATTTCCCCTGACCCCACTGTCACTACTGACTCTCCCGACTTTATTGGCGGAATCGAGAGTGGCTGGAATGCACTGATCAATCTCGGTGCAGGTGCCGTCACATTAGTGGGATTCCTCATTCCGATGGTGCTGGGAATTGGGATCGTGGTCGCCGCGCTGATTGTGATTGTTCGACTAATAAGGCGGGCGCGCCAACGAAAGTAACCCCCATTTTCGTGACGCGCCCCCGATCGACCCCCCATTTCGACCGAGTTCAATTCCGAAGAACCGAACACACGCATAATGGCGCGACGGTATGACATAAAGGCATGCGTAGAAATTACACACATGTTGTTCACGAGTGAATACCTCAACAACTGGTGCGTCTGGAACTACTCCGTGCAGGACAGTTCCGCATTAACCGTGGAGAGGAGTGACTGCATGGTGGCTACTGCTTGTTGCGCTGCAACAGCAGCTCCGGCCAGCAGGACACCTTTTTGCAGAAAGTTATCCGTCTCGGTGCTTTCATTGAATTGACGCACGGCCTCATCTTTATTGGCAATTACGTCAGTCAGGTCTGCACTGAGTTGATCTCGCTGTACTTGATCAACATTTACAGCGTCGATCACTGAATAGAGCAGTGCAA
Source organism: bacterium UBA6154 (assembly GCA_002422375.1). The sequence goes on along the minus strand of DIUQ01000053.1, from coordinate 12,813 downwards.
CCTGAGTCGAAAATTCCTGCTCTAGTAACGCAATTGCATCCTGGCTTGGGTCTGCCGTAAATTCGGCTACCGTTTGCGCAAATTGTTGTTGCATTGAATCGATAACTGCGCACGGATCGGCCACCTCAGGAGCAGGAACCGATGGTGACACAGCCGCTGCTGTTGATTCGTTGGTCTGCGGCGGCGCATCCTGGGAGCATGCGCTCAGGCTGAGCACTGCGACTAGCCCGAGGGCAAACCATGGGGCCTTCACAGGCCGACCAATTCTCTGACGTATCTCGGAGCGGGGGAACCACATGACAACATCAGATCATGGATCTGGCGCAGTGACCACTCCGGGTGCATGACCCGCAGATCATGTGCCAATTCCGTGACTGACAGGTACCCCACGAAGTACGTGGGAAGCTGTCCCGCGGTGAGTAACGCACGGCGCCATTTGCCTGCCGCTTCCCCTTCTTCCTGGTAGCCCCGGTCACACATCAACGACATGGCTTCTGCTTCCGACATGTCGCGGGCGTGCACACCGATATCCAGCATGGTGTTGATTGTCATGCGCGCCTGCATTTTTAGCTGCTGCAACCGGATCGCAGCGCGACTTACAGGGTTAGGTTCCGGTGAATATCCCGCCTCGATCATCAATTCCTCGGAATAGACCGCCCAGCCTTCAACGAACACACCGCTCATGCCAAATCGACGAACAAGGCTTTGCTTTTCCCCGAGATTGCTAAGCGCCAACTGCAAAACATGTCCGGGAAATGCTTCATGAATAGTGAGGTCGTGAATCTGAACGGAGTTATATTCACGATAGAAACTTTCTTGGCGCTCCGGAGTCCAGTCGGCAGGCGTTGGGGACACCGCGACAAAGGTGGGCACAGCCGCCTGCTCAAGAGGGCCCGGAGCATCGCAGTACGCCACCGCGACTCCCCGGTGAATCTCGGGCATCTCAATCACTTCCGTCTGAATATTTGGCACGGACACGAGGTCATGCTCCCGGGTGAACGCCCGGGTGGACCTCAACGCTGACTCCACGTGCTCCAACACCGTCTGATTAGTCACCGGCGAGACGGCGGCAATGTGATCGAGCGCCGCCCGAATGGGTTCACCTTCGGATTGCACCTCTGCCAGCTTTATGTAGTCCAGGGCCGTGTCTCGCATGGCCGAGGTGACGCGATCCAAATGAGACTGAGCGATCTGGAAAAGGGAGTCAACATCGGTGGCATCATCTAATGAATGCCACAGGATCCCTGCGTACACATCAGGGCCACGGCGCGGTGACATGTGCGCTTCCGGCAGACGCTCTTCTAGCCACAGAATGTGCTCAGCAAGTGCTTGATGAATTGCGTCCGGGACATCGAGTGTCTCCACTAGTTGCGCGGTCCCCCGTAACTGAGCAATGGCAGTCTCCACATGAATCGCCGGCATCTCACCGAGTGTTTCCCGCGCAGTCGCGAGAAAGCCCGGAATCAGAACTGCTCGGGCAACGGCCGCTTCACGACGCTCCGATTCGGGTGCGAAGTTCCGAGACAGCACCAGGTGGATAGCAGTACCCGGATTCCACAGCATGGGATTCCACCGAAACTCTTGGTTCACCGTGAGATCAAAATGCACCTTCATAAGGTGAGCACGCAGGATTTCCAAGTCAACGAGATCATTAGTTTCCAACTCGACGTCGTCGACTGCATCAAGTTCAGTTAAGAGATCTTCAACGTCTCGCACCATGGCGTTAACTGCAGGAACGGACATGTCTGGAAGCAGCGAGTCGAACCGATGATCACCTCGCCAGGTGGCTGAAACAGGGTCAAAAGCGAGAAGCCGATCAATGGCGGTATTAGCTATCCGATGAAATTCCACTGTTGCCGAGTTCATAATCTTTAATCACCTCCGTGCGTCTCCGCAGCGCAGCTCGCAAGCTTCCTTCAGCATCCCAACCCCGACCTCTCGCCACACGAACGAATTCGATCAGGAGGTCACCAAACTGATCTTGGTCGCTTACGTCCGCGAGCACACGGTCAGCAAGTGGCGCTTGATCTGTTGGTGGAAGATCCAACGTCGCCGTCCGTGACTGCAACTTAGCGGCGCGCATTAATGCCGGGAGTGAATCGGGAATGCCTTCGGTGAGGGATGTGCGACCCTTTTCCTGTGCCTTGCGCACATGCCAGCTCTCCTCCACCGCAGCCGGTGTTTGGGCAATGGCATCAGAGAATACGTGCGGGTGACGAGTAACTAATTTGGTGGTGATCCCTTCGATCACCGAGTCAATATCCCACGAGGGCTCTGCAATACGCGCATGGAAAACAACCTGCAGCAGCAGGTCGCCTAACTCCTCTTGCATGGCGGCTTGATCGCCAGCCTCTATTGCTTCCACACACTCATGTGCTTCTTCAATGAGGTACTCGACCAGGCTCTCGTGTGTCTGTGCGGCATCCCAGGGACACCCGCCGGGTGACCTGAGTCGGTTCATGACTGACACTAGGTCAGTAAATGAACTCCCCCGCACGGCGGCTATTCCTGACCGAGTTCGACACCCAATGGTTCTGACACGCTATTGGTCACCGGCCCAATGCTGAGGTTCTCGGGATCCCAGGTACCAAAACGTGGCGCCACTTCAGCTCCGATACTCACACTGAGGTCAGACGCAGCCACGAACACGGCACCACCTTGAACATCTGACGCAGCGCCAGGTGCCAATTTCTCCCCCAATTTGGAGACCTGAATATTGAGCTTGATCACGTTGTTAATATCCGCGGGTAACACACCTTGCTGCAGCAGCACATTCGCTAGCTGCTCTTCTCCACCCGCTTGGGCTAGGTATTGCAGACGAATATTGTCGATTTCGCCTTGATCAACAACAACTCCCTCGCGATCGGACAACTGATTGACGAGACTGGTTGTGATCATGCGATCCAACGTCTGGGTCACGAGTTCGGCGGATGAATCCTGGGAGGTGAGTCCTTGAGCCTCCAACAGCGCCTGCACCTGGGAATTAAGTTCGTTCTCGGTAATGCTGGTATCGCCCAAAACGGCCACGGCACCTGCCTGATTGGTCCCGCAGGCGGTGACGGTGAACAACGCTGCCACCAGAGTTGTGGCTGCCATGGCTGTGCGGTACTTCCTGGTGAACTTCAACACGGACTCCGATGGTGTGGGTACTGGGGGGACGGTAAAAAGCGGCGGATTAGGGAGTGGAATAGAGGGTGGATAACAATTCGTATAGCCATTGTAGGAGAGCCCGATCCCGCAGCGGGGAACCACCAAGACCTCCAGCCCCGCCGGTCTGCGGATGGGGGACCAGGAGGGTGCGAGTAGTTGGCTTCAGCGTGCTCCCCGGGTACAACCGCGTCAGGCGCATGGACCGAGATTCGGGGAGTTCCACCGGGTGGAGGCGAATATTTTTGCCCATGGACACAATTTCTTCCACCCCGTGTGATCGAGCCTCTACCCGGAACCGTGCGACGTCGATCAAGGTGGATACCTCCTCCGGCAAGGGGCCGTAGCGATCCACCAACTCCGCGCTGACCTCGGATACCGCTTCCGGTGTACTGGCGTCGGCGAGGCGTTTATAGGCCTCCAGGCGCAAACGCTCCTGGGGGACATAGGACTCAGGTATATGTGCATTTATGGGAAGTTCCACCCGAACTTCATTCACCTCCCTAACGGGTTCATTTTTATATTCAGCCAAGGCTTCACCGACGAGCCGCAGATACAAATCAAATCCAACGTCAGCAATGTGACCACTCTGCTCCCCACCGAGCAAATTCCCCGCCCCGCGAATCTCTAGGTCTTTCAGAGCGATCTGCATACCCGAACCCAAATCAGTTCGTTGCGCAATGGTGGCCAGACGTTCGTGCGCTGTTTCCGTGAGCGGCTTATTTGGGTCGTAAAGAAAATACGAGTAAGCACGTTCTTTACCCCGGCCGACTCGACCGCGAAGCTGATGCATTTGCGACAGACCGAATTTGTCAGCACGATCCACAATTAACGTATTGGCGTTGGGGATATCAATTCCCGATTCGACAATGGTGGTGCACACCAAGACATCAATTTCCTTTTCCCAGAACTGCACAATCACCTGTTCCAGCGCACCCTCAGTCATTTGGCCATGCGCAACGGCCACCCGTGCCTCTGGAATTAGATCACGAATTCGAGACGCGACTCGGTCAATGGACTCGACTCGGTTATGAATGAAGAAAACCTGTCCCTCGCGCAGTAACTCACGGTGTATTGCCGCGGTGATTTGTTTCTCGTCATAAGGACCGACGAATGTCAGCACCGGGTGACGTTCCTCGGGCGGTGTCTGTATCACGGACATTTCGCGGATTCCAGTAACTGCCATTTCTAATGTTCGTGGGATCGGTGTTGCACTCATGGCGAGAACGTCAACGTTGGTACGAATAGCCTTCAGGTGCTCCTTATGTTCCACACCAAAACGCTGTTCCTCGTCAACAATCACTAACCCCAGATCCTTGAATCGCACACTGGGCGTGAGTAACCGATGCGTACCAATCACAATGTCAACGGTGCCATCAGCTAGACCAGCTAGTGCAGCGTTTGACTCCGCCGTGCTGGTAAATCTGGATAATGCGGCGACTTTGATAGGGAAGGCGGAATACCGGTCAGTAAAGGTGGACAGATGCTGCTGCACGAGAAGCGTGGTGGGAACGAGAACCGCGACCTGCTTGCCATCCTGAACCGCTTTGAACGCTGCCCTAATCGCAATTTCTGTTTTGCCGTACCCGACATCACCACAAATCAGACGATCCATGGGAACCGTTCGCTCCATGTCTCGTTTGACTTCCTCGATTGTGCTGAGCTGATCCGCTGTTTCTACATAGGCAAAGGCGTCTTCTAGTTCACGCTGCCACGGAGTGTCCTGTGTGAATGCATAACCCTGTGCCGACTGCCGTGCCGCATAAAGCCGAATCAACTCGCCCGCAATTTGTTTAACCGCCTTACGTGCGCGCCCTTTGGCCTTATTCCAATCGGCACCACCGAGGCGGTGGACTGTCGGTGCTTCACCTCCGACATATCGGGTGATCAAATCCAATTGATCCATGGGAACAAATAACCGATCTGCTGGTTGACCCCGCTTACTTGGGGCATACTCAATAACCAAATACTCGCGCTCTGCACCAGCAATGGTCCGCGTGATCATTTCCACGTAACGACCTACACCGTGATGCTCGTGCACAATAAAGTCGCCGGATGCCAGGGTGAGCGGATCGACATTTCCGCGTCGCTTACTGGGCATGCGGCGCATATCTTTTGTCGCCGACTTTGAGCCCACAACGTCCTGTTCGGTCAATACCCGAAGGGAACATTGGGGTAGCAGAAACCCCTCCTCCAATGCACTGGGAACCAGGTACACCGTGTAGTTCTCCAACTCCTGGGGCAGTGTGGTGACCAGTTTGGAACCGATATCGGCACCACCCAGCTCCTCAGCCATGCGTTCCAGCGATCCGCGACCTTGTGCCGTGAGCACAACACGTTCGCCGAGCCCCAACCACTCCCGAATCTCCGCCATTAATTCCTCGGGGCGGCCCCGATAATCAACGACATGGGGGGAATCACAGGTAATGACCGTGTTCGGAGAGATGTCGGCATCACTGCGTAACGGCGTGAGATTCCATATCGAACCTCCACCGTGCCGAATTTCGCTTTCCATTTTCTCTGGGGTAATAAACATTGACCCGGATAGGTCAATGGGAACAGAACCGCCTACCGCCGCACTGTGCCAACCTGCGGCAAGGAATTCCTCCGCCGTTTGCACTACATCCACTGCACGTGCCCGGGTTCGCTCCGGCTCAAGAATTACAAGGGAGGCGCCCGGTGACATAAAGGCATGAAGTGGCTTCATGTCCCCCGCCAACACGGGAGACAGTGACTCCATCCCTTCACACGGGATTCCCTGGGCAAGCGAGTCACACATGGTTGCGACTTCACTGTGGTTGGCTCCCAGCACTCGAGCACGTTCGCGCACCTTCTCGGTCAGCAGCAGCTCTCGAACCGGCGGCGCCCACACGCCGTGCGGAGCGCTATCCAGGGATCGTTGATCCGCAACAGCGAAATAACGAATTTCCTCGACTTCATTCCCCCAGAATTCAACCCGCAATGCATGTTCTTCCGTCGGAGGAAAGAGATCGAGAATTCCTCCGCGCACTGCTAACTGTCCGCGACGTTCAACGAGGTCAACACGTTCGTATCCGTAATCAACCAATCGAGACACTGTGCTGATGAGGTCGACGGAGTCGCCAACGCGCAGGCGAACAGGTTCCACCGATCCAATGTCGGCAACAATGGGTTGCAGCGCAGCGCGTACCGACGCAATCACGACTGCAATCGGTGACACGTGTGGATCACCCACAATCGGATGTGTTAATCGGTTCAAGACCGCGATGCGAGCACCGACAGTGTCAGAAGACGGTGAGAGCCGTTCGTGCGGAAGGGTTTCCCAACTGGGAAACACCGCCACCGATGTGGGATCCATCAATGCACCCAATGCCGTAGCAAGCTCTTGTGCACTTCGACCGGTGGGTGTTAACACCAAGAGTGGAGATGGAGCAGACAGCGAACTCAATTCCGCAATTGTTAATGGATAAAGATTTGGAGGTGCAACGAAGTCAGCCTGGGATGGAACCTGCGAGATCTCTCGAATCTCACGAAAGGCTGGATCGGCTTGTGCGAGTGCGACCAACGCCGCAAGTGACTGCTGAGTTGTCACGCTCCGCGGGTTTCCTCAAGTGCTCGCAGGACATGGGGGTATAGATCAGCACGGGACACCACAAGATCGGTGACATAGGGCGGCATGTGGTTAAAAGTGATCGGCTTGCCCGTCATGTGCGAAGCAATCAACCCGTAGTGTTCAGCAACCGAATAAGGCGCAGCGACATCCCACTCGAAAAACCCGGTGTCATGAAGATAAATGTCGGCACGTCCACACAAAATCTCGTTCACCTTGGCCCCGACGGACCCGACATCAACGATCTCAATACTGTGGTGCGCCACTCCTTCTGCGCGCAAAATCTCTCCGAGGCGCGCCACCGTTTCCTGTAGCGTCTTAGGTGGTCGAGACCGGGAGGCCACGACTCGAATGATCGAATCCGTGCTCCCCGGAGGCGTGGTGACAGTGTCGAGCACGCTGCGCGTCAATCCCTGGGCTGGTAGATCAACGGTGCCGGCACTCAATCGCTGTGCACCCGCATCCCACAGGGCAATGTGTACGGCGAAATCGCGACGATTTTGCCCGTACTCCCACGTTCCATCCAGCGGGTCAACAATCCACACCCGTTCCGCAGCCAAGCGAGCGTCGTTGTCCTTCCCTTCCTCACTCAAAATGGAATCCTGTGGTCGCGCCTCACTCAATTTTTCCATGATAAAGACGTGCGAAGCGCGGTCTGCCTGGTCACGCAGTAAGTCGCTGACGGTCTTATCAATCGCACTGTCGCCGCGCGCGGCAAAGAATTCTTCACGGAGTTGCAGCAGTAATTGACCAGCCTCCCGGGCAACAACGCGGGACAGCTCGGCATCGCTTAGTTCACTCATGATTGCTCCAACTCTTCAAACCCAACCCATTGGTTCTAACTGTTGTACCGACTCTGTGCGCACTCCAAGCCTTCCAGGATCAGTGCCTCCAGGGAGTCACCACCCGTATCCACGAATCCGGGAAGCTCCTTGCGCTCTGTGGAACTAAAGGGTGAGAGCACAAAGTCGGCTGGCACTTGACGCCCCGGGGGGCGACCTATCCCCATTCGCTGCCGATAGAAATCACCGGTGCCAATAGAGCCTCGAATACTTTTCAGCCCATTATGTCCATTGTCACCCCCACCAAATTTCAATCGGATAGCCCCGAAATCGATATCCAATTCGTCATGGATAACAACTAAGTGATCCGGTTCAATGCGATAGAAATCCATCAATGCCGCAACCGGCCCCCCACTGAGATTCATAAAGGACAGGGGAATGGCGAGCACCACCTTCGCATTCTGCCCAGGTGGCCCAAAGAAGGTTTCGCTCGTTAGAGCTAATGCCCGCTTGTGACGCGACAACGGGCTGCGTGTCTTTTCAGCGCACCCTTGCACCACCATCGCGCCAATGTTGTGTCGCGTGGCGGCGTATGCGGGACCGGGGTTACCCAGTCCCGCAACGAGCCAGGTCAATTACTCGGAAGGAGCTGTATCGGGAGCAGGTTCGCCGGCACCGGCAGTTTCAGCAGCCGCCGCATCTTCCGCCGCACCGGAGGCCGCTGCTGCTGCAGCCTGCTCCAGCGCCTTTTCCCGAGCGTCAGCAACTGCGTGTCCAACGGCGTCGAGTGGAAGTTCACCGGCAGCCACAGACGCTTCAAAGGCCTGCATAACCATGGCTGTGTCCAAACCTGCTTCTTCAGCGGCCTGGTGCACCTGCGCAACAGCATCGGAATAATCACTTCGCAGTGCTGCTTCCTTCTTGGTGATCACAATCAAGTCAACATGCTCAAGATCAAGACGCACTGGGTCGCGCTGAACATCGCGAGGCTTGGTGAGATAGGTCTGGCCGTCGAATTCAATATTCAAGACAACACGGGGCTTACGCAGGGCCAGCGCCAATTCATGTGCCGGCAATGTGATGTGCAGCAAGTTTGTATCGGAACCGTAGAGGACCGCAGGAATCTGTCCTGCACGACGCACCCGGCGGGCAGCGCCCTTGCCAAACTCGGTGCGAGGGGAAGCGGTTATGTTGACGTTGGTCACGATATCTCCTTGTTATGTTGCCATGTGGCACTCGTGCAGGGGGCACCAAGGAGAGGGAACTTCAACCCTGTCGATAACGGTGTTGTGAGACACCCTCGCCGAGGAACTGCCCGAGTCTAGCCCAGCCTTTTCCGCGTGGTGCGCGGAGGGCTTACAGTGCTGAGGCCTTAATGTGATGAGGCCGCCTCGCCCAATTCCTCGTCCTCGAACATTTTGGTGACCGAGCCGTCAGTGAAGACTTCATTGATCGCCGTTGCGAGAAGCGGTGCAATAGAGAGCACGGTCAGTTTGTCAAACCGGCGCTCCTCGGGGATGGGGAGTGTGTCCGTGACAACAACCTCACTGATGCGCGAATCCTGTAGCCGCTCGCGGGCTGGGTCGCTCAGAATTCCATGGGTAGCCGCGACAATCACTTCAGCTGCGCCGTTGTCGAATAATGTTTCCGCGGCCTTCACAATGGTTCCGCCGGTGTCAATCATGTCGTCAACAACAACACAGACGCGATCTTTGACGTCACCGACTACTTCGAGAACGCGAACCTGATTGGGAATATCGGGATCGCGACGCTTGTGGATTATGGCGAGGGGTGCACCGAGGACATCTGTCCACCTCTCCGCGACGCGAACGCGGCCAGCATCTGGGGACACCACCGTGATCTTGGAGCGATCAACGCGACCAGCAACATGCCCAGCTAACAGAGGCAGCGCGAACAGGTGATCAACTGGACCATCAAAGAAGCCTTGGATTTGCGATGTATGTAAATCAACGGTCATGAGCCGATCTGCACCAGCCGCTTTAAATAGGTCCGCCATTAACCGGGCCGAAATAGGCTCGCGGCCGCGATGCTTTTTATCCTGCCGCGCGTAACCATAAAAGGGCACAATCACGGTAATCCGCTTGGCAGATGCCCGCTTGAGTGCGTCGATCATGATCAACTGCTCCATGATCCACTTATTGATCGGCGTTGTGTGACTTTGCAGCACAAATGCGTCTCCACCGCGAACTGATTCCCGGAAACGAACAAATATCTCACCGTTAGCAAAGTCGTGTGCCGTGACGGGAGTCAGCGCTATCCCGAGATTCTCTGCGACAGAGTCAGCCAACTCCGGGTGTGATCTTCCCGCCAGGAGAAGGAGATGTTTCTGGGTTGGGACTGACTTCTCGGCCACTTACTCCACCTTCGCTCGTTGCTCGCTGACGTACTAGTGATCACTATCGAGTGGGGAAGCCTCGGGGGAAACTGTGTCAGATGCCATGTGACTTGAGTCCCCCGCCCTCTCTGCCGCCTCCGCGGACGCTGTCCCCGGACGCTTTCTTCGAACCCAACCACGGATATTTCGTTGCTGAGCCCGCCCAACGGCCATGGCCCCGGGCGGAACGTTGTCGGTGATCACCGAGCCGGCGGCCGTATAGGCACCGTCGCCGATCTGTACCGGAGCTACCAGCATGTTGTCGGACCCAATGCGCACAGCGTTACCCACTTCTGAGCGGTGCTTGGCAATTCCGTCGTAGTTCACAAAGACCGTGCCCGCGCCAATATTTGTTTGCTCCCCAATGGTGGCGTCTCCCACATAGGACAGGTGGGGAACTTTGGAGCCAGTACCCAGTTGCGAGTTCTTGATTTCCACGAAAGCCCCGGCTTTACCGGCTTCACCGATCACGGTTCCTGCTCGCAAATAGGTGAAAGGCCCAATGGTCGCGCGTGCTCCAATAACAGCGAGCTCAGCCCACGTGTGGCGAACGACCGCGCCTTCACCCACTTCGCAGGAGATCAAGGTTGTCCCCGGCCCGACCTCGGCTGCAGTATCAATGGATGTTGGTCCCCTTAGCACGGTGTTCGGCAAAATGGAAGCATCGGCAGCAATATCAACATCAACATCAATCCACGTTGTCGCCGGATCGGCAATGGTCACGCCGGCACGCATGTGCTTCTCATTGAGTCGATCCCGCATGATCGCACCGGCTTCCGCCAATTGCACGCGGTCATTAATTCCAAGAATGTCGTTGCTGTCGAGTGCTGGGACTCCCATGACGGTCGCACTCGTTGCGGCCATCAACCCAATGACATCGGTGAGGTATTCCTCTCCCTGGGCGTTATCCGCCGTGATGTTGTTAATGCTGTTGGACAGAGCGGAGATAGAGAATGCATACATGCCGGAGTTGATTTCAGTAATCAATTGTTCGGCGGGGCTGGCGTCCTTGTGTTCGACAATGCCAATAACCCGATCCCCATCGCGGAGAATTCGACCGTATCCAGCGGGGTTGGGTAACTCGGCAGTTAACACAGTGGCATCAGCTGCACTGTCCTGATGAACGCGCAGCATGACGTTCAAGGTGTCCCCCGTGAGCAGAGGTGTATCACCGGTGAGCACCACCACGGGACCCGCTGACAAGCTCACCCCAGATTCATTCAGAGCCGCTAGCGCTATTCGCACGGCATGACCGGTGCCGTTTCTTTCTGTTTGTGTCACTGTGTTCACCCAGGGTGCTACTTCATCTAAGTGAGAAATTACTTCGGGAGCACCATGTCCCACAACAACAATCACATGCTCTGGTTCGGTTGTCGCAGCTGCCTCGACAACGTGATTGATCAGCGTGCGACCTGCAATGTGATGCAGCACCTTAGGAGTTGTTGATTTCATGCGCGTGCCTTCACCTGCTGCAAGAATGATGACTGCCGAGGGACGCACGGTGTCAGCCTAGTTCGCCGGAGAGAGTGGAATCTGACTGACTACAAAAAAGCTCCCGGGGGAGGGATCGAACCTCCGTTGACGGATTCAAAGTCCGCTGTCCTGCCGCTAGACGACCCGGGATTACAGGCTTAATGCGTCCCACAGCCTAGGCGTTGCGGAGTTGGGCACCGGAATCGAGTCCATCCAGTCGACTCACCATCGGTAAATCACCGAGTCACTTGCAACTTACGCTTCCGTAGGTTACGGTAGCGTAAGTTGATCGGCCCACGGAGAGGAACGCCATGACCACACTGATGCCCGAGGACCTTGTCTTTGACGAGAATCAGGACGACGCCGTGTATTTGGGCCGCGCCATGCGTATCACCATCGGCGCTTTTGTGGTCATTCCGCTCGTGGCCGTTGCACTCGCTATTCCCGTGGCCTGGGGCGGATGGTTGAGCTGGCTCGACCTCACCCTGGCTATTGGCTTATGGGCGCTGACCGCTCTCGGTATCACGATCGGTTACCACCGCTATTTCACCCACGGCTCATTCAAGGCCAATCGCGCGGTCAAAATCACTCTTGCGCTCTTCGGGTCACTCGCTATTGAAGGTTCATTGGACCAGTGGGTAGCCGACCACCGCAAGCACCACAAGTTCTCAGATGAAGTCGGTGACCCTCACTCTCCGTGGCGCTTTGGTACATCCCGTAAAGCAGTCGCTAAAGGGCTCGTCTATTCACATGTGGGCTGGCTTTTTGACAGCGATAACACGGCGATTGAAAAGTACGCTCCTGACATTGCTAAAGATAAAGACCTCACCTGGATGTCTAAGCACTTCTCCATCTTTGTTATTGCCAGCCTGCTGCTCCCTGCCGTTCTTGGCGGGCTCATCACCTGGTCGTGGGCAGGAGCGTTGACCGCATTCTTCTGGGCTGGACTAGTACGCATAGCGTTTGTGCATCACGTCACCTGGTCTATCAACAGTATTTGCCACGTCTTTGGCACACGTCCCTTCCAATCCCGGGATCTGTCCAGCAATGTTGCGTGGCTGGCAATCCCCTCCATGGGTGAGTCGTGGCACAACTTGCACCATGTCGACCCAACATCCGCTCGGCACGGAGTTCTCAAAGGCCAAATCGACATCTCGGCTGGGTTGATCAAGGGTATGGAGAAAACCGGAATCGTCTCGGACGTGCGCTGGCCAAAGCCGGAGCGTTTGGCCAAGAAGCTCAAGAACCCCGAGGATCGATTCCGCATCCGCGGATACCGTGGAGAGTAAGTTCTCTCTTATGGAGAGCGAGCAGGTCAACGACACTTTGGCCGCGGTGGTCGAGCTACGCACAACACCTTCCGCGGAAGTCCCCCCTGCAGTTCGCAAAACTGGCGGATCCAAAGTTCGCATGACAGGTCAGGAACG
>DIUQ01000038.1:5549-6535 GCA_002422375.1 bacterium UBA6154 | reverse complement strand
CGTGCTGCAATGACATCCTCGAGGGAGCTAACTATGGCGTTAATGTCCACCATGAGATCACCCATGAGAACGACCGGGTCGGAGTGAGGCATGTGATTAGGCCGAGGATGTGAGAAGTGCGGAGTAGGCCACAGCAATCTGGGCAGCAAGTTCGGAGTTTCGCAAAATAATATGCGTGTTCACAGTCAGGCTCAAGCCATCGGTGCTTCGGTGGAAATGGTCTAGTAAAAATGGTGTGACCGCTTTGCCAGAAATACTGCGTTGATCTGCCAGTGCCAGTCCCTGATGGAGTACGCGATCGTGGAGATCGGGATCCAGTTGCATATCGGTGGGGAGCGGATTGGCCACGACAAGGCTGCTTGTGACGTGAAGCTGTCGGCGGTTAAGTACCACGTCAGCGATCTCAGATGGATCATTTAGTTGCCAGTCCACGGTATAGCCGGAGTTGGTGAGATAGAAGCCCGGAAATTGCTGAGTTTGATATCCCACCACATTGACATTGAGAGTTTCTAGGCGTTCCAACGTGGCCCCAACGTCCAAGATGGACTTGACTCCCGAGCAGATAACAGTCATCGGAATGGTGCTGAGTGCGGCAAGGTCCGCTGATTCGTCCCAACTGTCCCGGGCATGACGATGAACCCCGCCCAAGCCGCCGGTGGCGAAAATATGAATCCCAGCTTGGTGAGCAATATGGCTGGTGGCGGCCACCGTTGTCGCCGCAAAACCTCCCTGAGCACACACAACTGCTAGGTCTCGGATGCTGGCCTTGGCAATGTCTGATCGTGTTGCGATCTCGTGGATTTCGTCCGGGGTGAGGCCTATATGTACACGGCCGCCCAACACCGCGATCGTGGCCGGAATTGCGCCCTGTGAGCGCACTTTCTCCTCGACCGCCAGTGCTACGCGGATATTCTCTGGTTGCGGTAGGCCGTGACTGATGATGGTCGATTCCAGGGCTACGACGGGGCCGCCATCCTCCAGAGCGG
>DIUQ01000038.1:598-5491 GCA_002422375.1 bacterium UBA6154 | reverse complement strand
CGTCATATGACGGTTCTTGCGTTGACCGATTCCCGCCTGCTGGTGAGCCACACAGACGAGCATCAGTTGGAGGGAATCCCACATACCTCTTCATCGACTGAAGCCGTTCCCTTGTCCAAGGTTGAATCAGTCGTCATCAACCGAGTTATTCGAGATCCGGCCTCCGTATCCGGACCCATGGCAATAATTGAGGTGGTACTCACAATCGGTTGGGGCGCGGTCAGTCGTATTGAGTTGGAAGTGGCATCCTGTGGTGATCCTTCCTGTGATGCGGACCACGGGTTCACCGGTTCCACCAGCAACGACGACTTTTCCATGAGAGTGTCGGAGGCAGCAGACGGTCCGCTGGTAGTGGAGGAACTACTGGCATTTGCCGCTGAGCTATCGCGGGCAAGTGTGAGGTGAGCGTTCCCACGCTACGACATGTTGTACCTGCAGCCCTTGCGTCACTCGGCATGTCCACGGGTGACCATCCATTGCATTTCAACAAAGTTCACCACAACATCGTGCTACTCGTTGATGGCTTGGGGGAGTTTCAACTAATCTCCCATGCTGAATACGCTCCCATTTTTAGCGAGGGTTCGCCGGGTTCGGTGTATACCGAATTTCCCAGCACCACACCAGTTGCGCTTGCATCGCTCGGCACGGGATTGTCGCCGAGTATTCACGGATTCGTTGGTGCCACGTTCTGGCTCGTCCCCGAGGATGAACTTTTCTCCCCCTTGAAGTGGGGTTCTGATCCACATCCCTTAGCCATGTACCCAGATCGAACACTATTCGAAATGGCGATAGAGAAGGGGATAGACGTAGCGACCATTGCTCCAATCAAGCACAGCAATTCCGGAATCACTCGTTCCGTGCTTCGCGGTCCACGCTACCTATCCGGAGGCTCCATCACAGAGATATTGGGACAGTTCCAGGAGCGCCTCGCGTCTTTGAGAACGTCGACAATCCCTGCTTTGACGTATGTCTATTGGCCTGAACTCGACCGGCTCGGACACGCATATGGAGCTGGAAGCACGCCATGGATCGAAGGACTCATGGAGGTCAATACTCTAATTGATGGACTTGTTTCGGAGCTTGCGCCGGGAGAACAACTAATAGTTACATCGGATCACGGGATGGTGACCTGTCCAGTGGACAAACGCATTTCTATTGAGAACAACGCGGGCCTGACACATGGAGTGCATCACATCGGTGGTGAACCTCGAATGCGGTATCTCTACACGGAACCGGGATCTGAGGTGGATGTCATTTCCGCATGGAACTCCATTCTCGGCGAACGGGTACACCTTCTCACCCGTGATCAAGCTATAGACGAGGAATACTTCTGCAGGTCGGAGCCGGAATTTCTTCAACGGATCGGCGATGTTCTTGCTATCGCTGCTGATGANNACTCCTGCTGAAATGCTTGTTCCATTACGAGTATTTACAAGTGATCGGCACGGCAATTCAGAACATGGGATTATGTAGCCGTGGCGGAACTAATCTTCTATGCAGGAACCATGGACTGTGGTAAGTCAACATTGGCTTTGCAAACTGACCACAATCACGCATCTCGGGGGCGTTCCGGAGTGGTGTTCACGCGGTTGGATCGGGCGGGCCAATCTGTTCTATCCAGTCGTTTAGGACTGGAAACACCAGCGGTAGAGGTGGATGCGGAACTTAATATCAAGCGTTTCGTAGTGGATCGGCTATCGGCTGGACATCGAATTGATTATTTGATTTGTGACGAGGCTCAGTTCTACTCGCCTGAACAAATTGAGCAAATTGCACAGCTGGTCGACGATTTGGCGATTGACGTTTATGCCTTTGGAATCATGACAGACTTCCGAACACGCCTATTTCCGGGATCTGCTCGACTTGTTGAACTGGCGGATCGCGTTCAGTACCTGCAAGTTGAGGCCTTGTGTTGGTGTGGTTCACGTGCACTGCACAACGCGAGGACAATTGGTGGAGAGATGACAACAGACGGAGATCAGGTACTTGTAGGTGACGTCAATAGCGCGGCAGAAATCTCCTATGAAGTGCTGTGCCGTCGTCATTATCGAGCTCGATTAACCTCACAGAATTCCCAAAGTTCACACATATCTCGCCAACCGCTTCCCTTCGGAGACGCGGAATAGAAGGTTCCTATTGATCTTTGGGTCCGCCAAAGAGGATCTCGTCCCAGCTGGGGACCTTTGCACGACCACGTCGAATTTTCCTGGGTGGAACTTGTGGCGTCACGTCAAGATCAAGCTCTACAACTTCGATCGCCATGTCAGCGGGCTTCTGATCGTCCGTCGTATCATCGAAATCGGTCTCTATATCGGGATCGAGATGAGGCACAGCTACAAGACGGACAGGTTCAGCCGTTTCCAGAATCACGGTGTCCGATTCCGAGAGCTGTTCCTCAGGAACACGATCCGCATGCAGACCCATCCAAGTACGAGAAAGATCGTTCACCGGGTGAACGGTTTTCCCCTGGGGCTCGTATGTCCACAGCGCTGTTCGTTCACCGGCCTGTGCGCTGACGATCCATTGACCCTCAGCATAAAAACTATCCCAGATCAGTGAATCAACCCCACTATTAACCAGGACTAGATCCGCCAAAGATGCGCCACCCCGGGAAGCATGAACAAAAGTGTTTTGGGCTTGTTCGGCCACATAGGCTCGTTCGCCCAAGGGGGGCTCGGCGTATCGCACAACTCGATCGACTGGCCAGCCGGTTGCCGCGGCCACCATCTCGGGAGATTCACCAGCACGAACCCGAAATTGAATCTCACGCGGATTGAGCGGTTCCAGAGCATTCTCCTTTTTCGGGCAGTACATCCTGCCGCCGGCCGTTTCGGGCACATCACCATGCCTTAGGCATAACCTACCGCGTCGGTAGAATCAGGTATCGAGATATCCGAAAACTCATCACAGGGACCGCTATGCGGAGGTCTGACGTTCGTGTCCCACATCAGGGTCATCCGTGTATCCCCCGGCAGCAGGTCCAGGTACCGGCTCAGTGTTGAGGGCAATTCCTACCGGTGAAAACTGGCGATCGGACATGTGCCTAATCCAGGTCCCTTTGTTAGCGATAGCGATGACGGCGGTGGTTCCGGCCCCGATCACGCCGAGGGCAAATCCAGGGATTGTCCCGTACCGGTCGATCAGAAATCCGCTCAGAGAAGCGCCCAGGGCAAACCCGACGGCTAGGCCGGAGTTAACCCACGTCAAGCCTTCGGTGAGTAGGCGAGCGGGCACCAAGCGCTCGGCCAGAGCAAAGGTGCTAATCAAGGTAGGTGCAATGGCGACTCCCGAAAGGAAGGCTACGGCGACCAACACGGGAATGCTCGTAATAAAGGGGAGGGGAGAGGCAATGATGGCCATAGTGGCGGCTGTCATCAGCAGTTGACGAGGGAGAGACATGGCGAAATGGCGACTCCCGAAAACTACGCCGCCCAGCATGGATCCCAGCGCCCACAATCCCAGGGTGATCCCCGCCATTTCCGGAAATTCCCTGGTCGCAGTGAAAGCCACGACGGAAACATCGAATGATCCGAACAGGATTCCTACACCCGCGGCGGAGACGACAAGTGCAAATAACCCTGGGTGGCGTATAGCGCGATCCCTTGGACGTGCATGTGTTGAATGCGGATGACGTGGAGGGGTAGTGGATTGCAAATACGACAGGATGAGGGAGCCCAGTAAGGTCAGTAGTGCTCCGGCAATGAGCGGCGAAGCGAATCCAATGCTGAAAGCAAGCGTTGTAGCCACCAGTGGACCGACCGTGAAGATCAGTTCATCGAGAATGCTTTCAAGTGCAAATGCGCTTCTGATCTGACCCGGGTCTCCATGTGTTACGTAGGTCCATCGTGCGCGTACAAACGAACCAAACGATGGGTAGGTGGCACCCGCGATCGCAACGAGAATTGCCTGGGAAACTGGAGACCACGAAAGATGCGTTGCCACGACAAAAATGACGAGAGAGGCTGAGTAAACGAGAGGAAGAGTCCGCAACACAATCTGCTGGCCATACTGATCTGCGTATCTACTGCTAAAAATTGCGGCAATGGCGGCGGCTACGGCAAAGAGTGCTTGGAGTGAGCCCGCGAAAGCGTATGAACCGGAGGTGTTACTGACGTAGAGCACCACGCCCAAGCTCACCATAGCCAGTGGCAGTCGGGCGAGGAGACCGGCGGAAGTAAACGCAAGCGCACCGGGCAACTTCATGGCTCGTACATACGGCGCCAAAGGATTAGTAGGCATGACGTGATTAAGGTACTGCACGGTGACGCACACGCGTTCGTCATTGTCTTTGTGAGAGGCTTGGTCAATGGTTCCCGTCACCTTGCCGAAGCTGCCTATCGACCTTTCCCCTGAGAGTGAGCTCGCCACAAGGTTGGACTTGGCATGGGAGATCGGGCACCTAGCCGCCCAGTTCCTACTTTCTGATCGTCCGAGCGATTTAGCAGTGCTCACTAAATCCACAAGCACGGACTTAGTGAGCGCCATGGATCAACAATCCGAGCGGCTCATTGTCGATCGAATATCTGCGGCCTTCCCTGATGATTCACTGCTTGGCGAGGAAGGTGCTAACAGGATCGGCACAAGCGGATATAAATGGGTTATTGATCCGCTCGATGGAACCGTGAATTACCTATTTGGTATTCCTCTGTGGGGAGTTTCCATTGGAATTGATCACGGTAACTCCGTTGTAGCAGGGGTAGTTGTCATTCCAGCCCAGGGTGAATCGTTCGTTGCTGCACGTGGCCACGGTTCATGGAAGATTGACCACAATCCGCTGGCCATCGATCCAATTTCTCGCAATCAGATAAGGAACACCAGTGATGTTGCTAGCGCATTGGTTTCTACCGGTTTCGCCTACAGTGCCAAACGGCGGAAGGCACAGGCCAGAGTCGT
>DIUQ01000038.1:0-521 GCA_002422375.1 bacterium UBA6154 | reverse complement strand
GAGAGGCGGGTGGCCGTGTCGGGGGTCTTACTACAGACGATCCAACGGACATGATGCTTGCAAGTTGCCCAGGAATCTACTCCCGCATGCAAGAGATCTTGATCCAAGCTGGCGCGCCCGATATCGCATAGCCGGACTTGTCAATCACTTAGTTTTCTCAAATCTGATTGATACCAATGTGAATTTCGTACATAGATATCAACAGCTGGATCTATGTCGGCTGAGGTCACCTTGTCCAATGTGATGACGGCAGGTATTCCCAATGCCCTCGCACCTGGTGGAACAACTTTCCCATTAGCAACGAGCGCGTGAGCACCAACGATGGATGTTGGTCCTACGAGGGCCTCATGGAGTACAACGGAGTGAGATCCAACGAGAGACTGGTCCATGATGGTGCAGCCCTCCAGATGTGCGCTATGTCCAATGACACAACGGTCTCCAATGACGGTGTCAAATGCAGACGTACAGTGAATGATCGCTCCGTCTTGAACCGATGTTTGGGAGCCAATGCGTATTCGGCC
>DIUQ01000011.1:627-7050 GCA_002422375.1 bacterium UBA6154 | reverse complement strand
TGCGATCTGAATCCTTGGCCAAGAAAAAGAAGCGCGGAAAGGTTTGTCCCACCAAGAACTTTTGGTTAGGTGCAGGATGGGGAGCAGACCGTGGACGGCGAACCCACATGGGCATGGATTTTGGGGGTAAGCGAGGTACCCCTATTTTTGCCGTTGAAGGTGGACGCATTAACCGCACCAAGAAGCAATCCAATGGTGCGTTGCAAATTGTGTTGCAAGGGAAAAGTGGTTCGAAGTACTACTACGGGCACATGGACAAAGTGCTCATCAAGTCCGGGCAGAAAGTGGAAAAAGGGCAAGTGATTGGCCGCATGGGAGATACTGGATCCCCGGGTCAGGTACATCTGCATTTTGAATACTGGCGCAGTGGCGGCGAGTCAGACGCCGTTAACCCGATCAAGCTCTTGCGGAGAATTTGCCAGGGGGTCTAAACCCACGAGCGTGGATCCACAAGGTTCGCATCGGTTGATGCACAAATACTGAAATCCAGTGCATCTGTGTACGTCCGAGCACGTTCCAGCGCATTCAGAATCTCGTGTAATTCTGAGGCAGATGTAGGGGCAATGACAGAAGACTCCAGCCATGATTGCTGGGAAATGAATGCCATGCTTGCCTCAAGTCGACTCAGCCCATTGTCCTGAAAAAATGTTTCGAAGGTGTGGAGGGCAGTGTGATGAGCGAACCGGTTCACTGAGGTTAGTAACAGTCCTTGTAAAAAGATTGATCGCGCCTGGAAGTAGACATGTGGGTACGTGGAATGGCTATCGATAAACCTTTGATCGAGAACGTTGAGAGGAATCTGCGCAGTAAATTGGCCAGAGAAAAATTTGCTGGCACCCGGTAACTCGTCGGGTGAATAAATGGAGATACCGACGCTTGTCGTGAGTGCATCAGATTGCGCTTGCTCTAATTGCTGCGCGCTCAGAGCTTGGTCTTCAGGGGTAAGTTCAAACCAATCGTGAATGAGAACTCCGTCTAGGCTCGTCCGATTAAGTGTTGACATGGAGCGGCGAATTCGGTTGAGAATCGCGTCTCCACTGGCACTCTTGCCAGATACCTTTGTTTGAACCCGCAGGGTTGACGGCGCTAATTCTTTGATTCGTGTCTCGGCATTGCCATATCCGGCGGCGGTATCGAGGTCGTTTATTCTCTGGAACTGCATTTCATGGATCAAAGACGTGATATTGGAATCGCTCAATTGCCCGGCTTCATTAGTTATTCCGTAGTTCAAACCCCATTGTGCCGTGCCGATCATGAGACGGGGAATTGATTGGGGCATGGTGAGATTCTAATTGCCCGTTACAGCACGTGGCTGACAAAAAGGAGCACAGCGGCTACAAGAAGTAACACCCCGGAGGAATAAAGAACCCCGCGGTAGGTCCTTGTGGTCATGCGGTGCCGGGTAGCCGCCAGACCAATGACTATCAAAACTTTGGTGCCAACAAGCATCACATAGAAAATAATCAGGAATACAACGGCAGTTACTGGGTTCTCGCGCCAAAATCCCACCAGTAGCGTGGAGCCCGCGGTCACCCAAAAGATCCACGGCGCTGGATTAAGCACGTTGAGAGTGGCGCCTTGAACGAGCAATGGGAGTCGATCCAATTTCCGGGGGATCGGCACTTCCTCCGACGAAGGTGGGTTCGCCTTGCGTGTTGATATCAGGGTCTCAACCCCAAAGAACCCCACAACAACTGCGCCGAGAATGCCGAGAACCTGGATTCCTCGCTCAGGTAGTTGTGACACGAGCGTGATGGACAGTGCAATGATGAGAGTGTCGGACAACAATGGTGCGACAGCAATGCGAAGGCCAGCTTGGAAACCCGATCGCATGGTTGTTGTGATGGCCAGTCCGGTCAGCGGGCCTGGTGCCGCGCCGGATCCTAATCCCAGAGTTAGTCCGGTGATGAAAGCTTCGATCATCAAAGGTCTCGGATCACACTGAGAAGTTGTTCAAGGGTCTCTGACTCGTAGTCGGGGCGAACGCCCAAGACCTCGGGGCTGTGACCATTGCGATTAACCCAGAAGGTGGTGAACCCAAACCAGGTGCCGCCAATAGCGTCCCACTGATTACCGGAAACAAAGATCACTTCCACTTTTGAGCGTGCTCCGAGCTCCTGGGCCCAGTGCCAGGCTAGTTCGTACAGCGCAGGGGAAATTTTGAAAGTTTCAACGTGGTCGGATGTCAGGAGGTGAGGGTCTGGGCAGTTGACCTTGGCGTGATCCAGAATCACGCGAATAAACGGTCGGTTGCCGTTAGTGAGGATTGACCACGGAACGTCTAATGCTGCTAGCACAGAGTCGACTTCGGGGAAAGTGACGCCGTGCAGATAGTCAGCCATGAGCTCAGTCAGATCTAACTCGGTATAAGGAACATGACAATGCATAAGACTTGCTTCAAGTGCATCGCGGGTGATTTGATCAAAGGGAACGTATTCCCCGCTCATGGCTCGAAGTCGGGAGTAATCAATCTGCTTTGTTCGCCACAGCGGGGAGATTTTCTCTCCGAGTCCCGGGAACCGATTTTCAACGGCGGACGTCACATGAGAGATATCGATCAGCGTGCCCAAGGCATCGAAACACACGACCTTCACGTGAAGAGACTATGCTCTAAATTCAGTAATCGTTTGCATATGAAAGAGGAATAATGAAAAAAGTAACTGCCAGATTTGCCGGTGCCGCACTAGTCATTGGATCAATGAGCATGGCGGCTACTACTGCACAGGCTTATGACACAGAGGCTTTTGCCTATGCTGCGTCACATTTTCTCAGTGAAAAGGATCTGCCTGCAGCATTCGCATCCAAGGGTGGCATGAACATCAACGTGTCCGCGACCAGTGGTAAGACCTTTGTTTGTACATCACCGAGCCCAGATGGTCCCGATGTCACGTTGGCGAAACCGGTTCGTAATTCCATTGCGTTCTACCAGCCAATAAAGAAGAGTCTGGCGCTCTCGATTGCTGTGAATGAATATCGCTCCAATACCGCTGCCGAAAAGGCATTTGCTCAACTGACTAAGGACATCAAAAAGTGCGATGGAGATAAAACCGGATCGTGGACAGACGACTCCGGAACTGTCTACCCGTATGAGAATGTCGTCACTTCAGGCAAAATTCCCGCGGTGACAGTGACAGGAGTTGCATCCATTTTCACTAATGAGAACTCCAACAACCTGGCAGTTCAAGGTCAGCCCGCATATCTGAATGACAACATGAATATCTACACACTCGTGAACGACGCCATTATTGTGACTGAGGGCTCCACGGGCAGTGCACTGAATTTCACTGCTAAGCAGAAGAAGGCACTCGAGAAGGTTGCCTTTGACATGGTGTCCACCTGGGTTGACTAAACCCAGGTAGGCATCCACATGCGCAACCGCCATTGGTCGTAGGGGATAACCTCTCCCGTCCAGATGGGGTAGAACCACCAGGCCGCCGCAATGACAGCAATGAGGTACACGCCGATAAAGGCAACTACCCACGGTTGTTCTTGCGGCGGTTTGCGTTGCAGAAGTTTCATGATCGTGAACGCAACAGCCATCACGATAAACGGAACATAAGCCACCGTGTAAAAAGTGAAAATCGTTCGGTCTAGATACAGCAACCACGGGAACCACCCCGCCACAATTCCAGCCAGCACAGCGCCTGATCGCCAATCGCGATTCGCGAACCAATTCCACAATTGATAGGGGACAGCAAGTAGTGCCGCCCACCAGATGATCGGGTTACCCAGTGCCAGCACTTCCTGGGAGCAGTGATCGGTGGGGCAACCCAGGGATCCATCTTTAATGCTTTCATAAACAAAGCTTGTAGGTCGTGTCATGAAAGGCCACGACAAGGGATTGCTTTGATAGCTGTGTTCCGAATCAAGATTGACATGGAAATTCCACGCCTCAGAGTGGTAGTTCAGAAATGATCGTAGAGATTCCGGTATCCAGGAGTCGCCTTTATCCGTTGCCCACTGTCGACCCCACCCGGTGTCAGTAATAAACCATCCGGTCCAGCTGGTCAGGTACACGCCGATCGAAATAACAACAGTTGCCGCAAAAGCAGCGGGCGCACTCACCAACAGTGTTGCCAACCAGGGGCGTTCCACTCCGATTGTCCGGCGCGTTGACACGTCCCAAAGCAAACTCATAATCATGAAAATCGCGAGGAACCACAAGCCTGACCATTTGACGCTGACCGCTAGCGCCAGAAAGAAAATTGCCACTAGGCGCCACGGTCGAATGCCCAAGCGGGGACCAAATCCGGAGCCAAGCCCGACCCAGGTGTCGGGCGAACTGCCTCCAAGGAGTGCGAGGCGCCGCCGTGTTCGATCTCGGTCAAGGACGAGTGATCCAAAACCTGCCAGAACACATGTGCTCAACACCATGTCAAGGAGTGCAGTGCGGCTCAAAACAATGTGAATGCCGTCGAGCGCCAGAAGCAATCCAGCGATTCCACCGATGAGATCGGATCGGGTCATGCGGCGCACAATCCGAGCAATCAAGACAACTGAGAGTGTTCCCAGCAGGGCGACCATAAACCGCCACCCAAATGGCGTGACGCCAAAGAGGTATTCACCGAGGGCAATGGTCCATTTGCCTGTGGGAGGGTGGACCACGAAGGAACCTTCATTAGTAAAGGCCTCAACAGTGCGCCAATTGTCACCGGCGGTAAGCATGAGGTCCTCATGATTCTCGACCGCCTTGTGTTCCACGCCGTAGCGGAGGAGGGCCCACGCATCCTTGGCGTAGTAGGTCTCATCAAAGGCGACCGTATTTGGGCGACCCAGTGAAGTGAATCGAATGATCCCGGCGACAACACCGAGGAGCGCTGGAGCAAGCCAGGTGATCCATCCGGTGAGGCGGAACGGGGGGTAGAGGCGCTGGGAAATGGTGGTCACACTGCGATCGGGTGCAGTTCGCGGAAGCGATATGGGTGCCACGGGCACATGGTATGCGCCCTGCCACTATGGAGCCATGAATCAGCCAGAGCCCAGTGGTCGATTGGTCTTTGCCGGCACACCCATGGGTAATTCCGCCGATGCCTCACCACGTTTGATGGATGCTTTGGCCAACGCTGATCTGATCGCTGCCGAGGACACCCGCAAGCTCAAGCAATTGGCGGCACGGCTGGGAGTGGAGATCACCGGACGGGTGATTTCACACTTCGAGGGCAATGAGCTGGCGCGCCTGGATCAGATTCTCGACTCAGTGCGATCTGGACTACTCGTCCTGGTTGTGACGGACGCGGGAATGCCGAATGTCAGCGATCCTGGTTACCGACTCTCTGCGGCAGCGGTGGAGGCTGGATTACCCATCTCAGTAATTCCCGGTCCATCGGCTGTGCTCACCGCCCTTGTTCTCTCCGGACTCCCCTCAGACCGATTTTGCTTCGAAGGGTTCCTCCCGCGGAAATCGGGTGAGCGGGTCAGTGCGCTCACTGCTTTGAAGCAAGAGTCTCGAACCATGATCTTCTTTGAAGCGCCGCACCGTATTGTGGGGTCACTTGCAGATCTCTGCTCCGTCTTTGGCCCGGATCGGCCCGCGGCACTCTGCCGTGAAATGACAAAGACATATGAAGAAGTTATTCGTGGGACGTTGGCGGATCTACTGACGTGGTCTGAGGGTGAGGTTCGCGGCGAGATAACCCTGGTCGTGGGGGGAGTGACCGCGGAGCAATTGCGACATGAAGCAGGACTGGGCGACATGGAATCGGTTGTAGCCCGCGTCGCGGACCTTGTACATCGCGGTATGTCTACTAAAGATGCCAGTGCGCATGTAGCGGCTCAAGCAGGATTGTCCAAGCGTGATGTGTACCAGGCTGCGATCGCAGTGAAGGATTCTCGGGTCCAGGGCGGCGACTAGTATTCCCTCATGAGCGAGTCGGCACCTTCCTTTTATCTGACCACTCCTATTTATTATGTGAACGATGCTCCACATATTGGGCATGCATACACCACGACCGCCGGAGACGTTCTCACTCGTTGGCACAGACAACGTGGTGACTCGGTGTGGTTTCTGACCGGTGTAGACGAGCATGGAACAAAAGTTCAACGAGCAGCAGAAGCTGGTGGTGTGAGTCCACAGGAATGGGTTGACCGACTGGTCTCGGAGTCATGGCAACCTGTTTTAGAAACAATTGATGCTCGCAATGACGACTTTATTCGGACAACGGAGACCCGTCACAAGGAACGTGTGCGAAAGTTCTGGGACACGGTCAAAGCAAATGGTTACGTTTTTTCCGCACCATATGAAGGTCCGTACTGCGTTGGTTGCGAGGAGTTTAAGTTCCCCGCTGATCTCGTGGAAGGTGTCGGTGAGTTTGCCGGTGAGCAGGTGTGCGCCATTCATGGCAAGCCACCGGAACAACTCAGTGAAGAGAATTGGTTTTTTCAGTTATCTGCTTTCAATCAACAGTTGATCGATCATTATGAAAA
>DIUQ01000011.1:0-608 GCA_002422375.1 bacterium UBA6154 | reverse complement strand
AAGTGGGGAATCCCGCTGAGTTGGGATGAATCCCAAGTCGTGTATGTGTGGTTTGACGCACTGTTGAACTACATCACGGCGACCGGCTACGGCGCAGAGCCGGGCAGCGCGGATGCTGATCTATTTGACCGAGTATGGCCCGCGAATGTGCAGTTGGTGGGCAAGGACATTTTGCGTTTCCATGCGGTGTACTGGCCAGCCATGTTGATGGCCGCTGGTTTACAACCACCACACCAAGTATTCGCGCATGGATGGTTGCTAGTGGGCGGCGAGAAAATGTCCAAATCGAAATTGACCGGTATTTCGCCTAATGTAATTGTTGACCATTTCGGCTCGGATGCATTCCGGTACTACTTCATGCGCGCCATTGCCTTTGGGCAAGATGGATCCTTCAGCTGGGAGGACATGAGTGCTCGCTACACGTCCGAGTTGGCTAATGGGCTGGGAAACCTTGCCTCCCGGGCAACAGCCATGGTGGGTAAATATTTTGACGGTGCCCTACCCCAGGATCAGGCTCCGGGTGAACAGGAGGCAGAGATCCACCGGTTACTCGCTTCCGTTGTTGACCAAGCGGATGCGTGCATGAGTGAGTTGGACTTTGCTGGCGC
>DIUQ01000004.1:4294-7195 GCA_002422375.1 bacterium UBA6154 | reverse complement strand
AACGTCATCAGTATTGACCTGCCTGGGAAATTGTCAGGTGGCCTGAGTGCAGTCACTAAAGCATCCAGCTTTGGAATCGAAGTGCTGGCCGAACAGGTCGTGGAATTACTTGACCTCGAGGGATTTCGAAACTGTCACATTGTTGGTCATTCATGGGGCGCATCGATAGCCATGCAGGCCTCTATTCAGTATCCGTCGAACTTCGCATCCTGTGTTCTAGTGGACGGTGGAGTCGTAAACCCAATGGATTTGATTCCTGAAATTCACTCCGATCGCGAAGCCCTGATAGGAGCGCTCACGCCACCAACTGGACCCTTTTCATTCGATCTGCTCATGAGTCACTGGGGATCACTTGATCCCTCACATAAGGATGAAGTGTGGCAGGCAGTATCGAATAGTTATCGCTCGGTGAAAGGCGATCAGTTCGAGAGCGTGTTAGGCATGAGTCGACACATGGCGGTGCTTGAAGCCCTCATGAATTATGAGTACAAACACTTTCTCCCACGAATTTCCATTCCTACGTGGGCCATACTGTGCCTGAGTGGCGATTCGTGGGACGTCGCCAAATTAGCTCGCTCTGGGGAGTTGGGGAACCTTCCCCACATGTACCTTCAGCGTTGGTACGGTTATGCACATGATGTCCCCCTTGAGCGACCTGATGCCGTCGCGGACGTTATAGAAGCGGCGGTGGCGATAACGCGTGATTGAGTTCGATGACATACCGGTTCTCAATGAACCGATTCTGATAACGGCTTTCGAGGGGTGGAATGACGCCGCCGAAAGCGCCTCCGGTGCAGTCACGCACCTTCGGGAGGTGTGGAACGCATCGCTACTTTTGGAGTTGGATCCGGAAGAGTATTACGACTATCAAGTTAATCGACCACACATTTATTCCACCGATTCGGGTGAGCGAGGCCTGATCTGGCCGTCAACCAAGGTGTACACCGCTCGTGAGCCGCATACAGGTAGAGATATCGTATTAATTCAGGGTATTGAACCAAACATGAAATGGCCCCAGTTCACTCGCGAGATTTTGGGGCTAGCTGCTGAATTGGATGTTCAACTAGTCGTGACACTGGGTGCGCTGCTCTCCGATAATCCACATTCGCGACCCGTGCCCATAACGGCCACAGCCTCACAACCTCATTTACTCACCAAATACGAGGTTGAGCAATCCCACTATGAAGGACCTACGGGGATAGTGGGGGTACTTGCACACTCATGTGCGCAATTCGGAATTCCATGTATTTCACTCTGGGCCTCTGTTCCACATTATGTAGGCCAGGCACCGTGCCCCAAGGCAACTTTGGCTTTGGTTGAGCACCTTGAGGACATTCTTGACGCGCCTGTGCCATTGCGGGAATTGCCGGAAGATGCACGCGCTTGGGAAATCGGCGTTAACGAGCTGGCAGACGACGACGAAGAAATAGCTGATTACGTAGCTCAACTTGAGGAGGCGCGTGACACCGTCGACTTGCCAGAGGCCTCGGGTGACGCGATCGCCCGGGAATTTGAACGATACTTACGGCGGCGCGACTCCTAGTCACCGTCCCTTTGCTGTAAATAATCCTTGATGGATTCTCTGGTACTGGAATCAAAATCGGCGGTGAGGTTTGGGTCCTCGAAAGCAGATTGAATTCCAACGGCGACCTTCTTGCCCAACTCCACACCCCACTGGTCAAATGAATTGATTCCCCATATAGCACCTTGAACAAAAACCGAATGCTCATAAAGCGCTATTAATGCTCCGAGGCTAAACGGGTTAAGTGTTTCTAGCATGAGTACTGTTACCGGGCGATCACCCGGCATCTCTTTGTGCGAAATAAGTTCGACGGGCGTACTTGAGTTGGCCAATTCCTCCCGAGTGACACCAACTGACAACACGGATGCCTGGGCCAAAGCGTTCGCAACCAATGCCTCATGCTGTTCGGTTTGGGGCGTGTGCCCTCGCGAGACCACGATTATGTCGCAGGAGACAATTTCGGTGCCCTGATGCAGAAGTTGATAAAAGGAATGTTGCCCATTAGTCCCAGGTTCTCCCCAATAGATAGCGCCCGTGTTGTAGTTAACGAGATTTCCGTCCTTGCGTACACGCTTGCCGTTACTCTCCATGGTTAACTGCTGTAAATATGCCGGAAAGTGTGCAAGCAACTGGGCGTAGGGCAAAACCGCTGTCGTGGAAATGCCGAGGAAATCTCGATTCCATACCGAAATGGCACCCATAAGTATGGGGATATTTGTTGCAGGTGGCTCAGTTAAGAAATGTTGATCCATGGCGTACGACCCGGCTAGCAACTCGTGAAAGGCCTCTGGTCCGATGGCGATCATGGTGCTGAGTCCGACGGCGGATTCCATGGAATACCTGCCTCCAACCCANNCAAAATGACGCTCAACTACTTCACGAGGATCTTGGTCGTTCAATGAATCAAGCGCCCACTGACGAGCTAGACGAGCATTCATCATGGTTTCAGTTGTGGTGAATGTTTTAGACACAATAATGAACAGTGTCCGTTCCGGATCACTCGTGGCCAAAGCCGAGACCATGTCCTCTGGATCGACATTTGATACGAAGGCGAAGGAAATATCGGGATCGGCATAATTCTTTAACGCTGTATAGGCCATTGCAGGTCCCAGATCCGAGCCACCGATACCGATATTGATTACTCGGTTAATGCTCTTCCCCGTAACACCCGTCCATTCGCCATTACGAATGGACGTTGAAAAACTACTCATGCGGCCAAGAACCTGGTGAACATCGGCAGAAACGTTTGTCCCGTTAACGACTAAAGGATCAGCATTTGGTCGGCGAAGCGCTGTGTGAAGAACTGATCTGTTCTCCGTGGAATTAATGGCCTCCCCGGCAAACATGGCGTCACGTTGGTGACATACATGGGTGGATGC
>DIUQ01000004.1:3978-4265 GCA_002422375.1 bacterium UBA6154 | reverse complement strand
TCGCTACGCGGAGCTTCCAGCAGCGATCGAATGCTGGGCACGTTTGTTCTTGCGCTGGTCAGTTCTGCCCACTGAGCAGTTTCGGTCGGGTTAGTCACTAGCCTAGCCTTCCATAGACTGGACCTATTCCCTTCAGCACTGACACACACGGTTCGCTACCGGCAAGGAGACCCCATGACACTGCCCCATTTTCACCACGATAATCCTCACCTCACGGTAGGAATGGTGGGCCTCGGGCGCATGGGCTTCAATCTTGGTCTTCGCGCAATTCGGGCAGGGATTCAGAT
>DIUQ01000004.1:0-3899 GCA_002422375.1 bacterium UBA6154 | reverse complement strand
GTTATTCAACTGCTTGGTGATTTACTCGACCCGGGCGATTGCATTATTGATGGGGGGAACAGTTTCTATGGCGACGACATTCGACATGCGCACGCGTTGGCTGCAAAAGGAATTGAATTCCTCGACGTGGGTACATCAGGTGGAGTGTGGGGATTGGAACGCGGATATTCCTTGATGATCGGTGGTCCGGCCGAACCTGTGACCCGACTTACGCCGTTGTGGCAAGCATTGTCACCAGGCGTTAATACGGCCGAACGTACGGTTCCCGGTGGGCCGGTCAGTACGGCGGAAGAAGGATGGCTTCACTGTGGGGACAGCGGAGCCGGGCACTTTGTCAAAATGGTTCATAACGGCATTGAGTACGCGATCATGGGTGCATACGCCGAGGGCCTCAATATCCTGCGGCACGCCGATCGCGGATTGGCGGGGCAAACCAATGATGCAGAGACCGCACCACTGAATAATCCCGACATGTATCAATACGACTTTAATTTAGCTGACATTGCAGAGGTGTGGCGTCGTGGTTCGGTTATCGGATCATGGCTGCTCGACCTCACTGCGGTACAACTTCAGCAGAATCCCAACTTAGAGGGATATTCCGGACGTGTATCGGACTCAGGTGAGGGGCGGTGGACATCTATCGCGGCTATTGAGGAGGGTGTACCGACTCCGGTTCTCACGGCCGCGCTGTACGCACGATTTAGTTCCCAAGGAACCGATCAATTTGCGAATCAGGTTCTTAGCGCCATGCGACGCGGCTTCGGTGGACACGTGGAAAAAAATGGCTAAAGCTGAACTCCCAAAAGGGCGTCAACCATTCGGCTAATGACATCTCCTCCACCAGCCTCGGGTCCACCGCTGGTGAGAGAGTCACGAGCCCACGTGTCAACGGCGTCTAGTGCGCTGGGTGTTTTTAGATCATCGGAGAGAACCTCACGAACTCTACTTACCACCGGTTCCGTGGACTGAGTTCGGGCAAGGGCTGTTGCTTGCCGCCAAAGGTCGAGACGATCCTGAGCGCCAACTAATCCAAAGGGTGTCCATGCCCAATTCGAGCGATAATGATGAGCCAAAAGTGCTAATCGGATCGCCATAGGCTCAACACCCTCGCGACGTAGGCTGGAAACAAACACCAAGTTGCCGCGAGATTTTGACATTTTGTGACCCTGCCACGAAACCATGCCCGAATGCACATAGAAACGAGCGAATGGCTCCTCACCGGTCAATACCTCCGACTGGGCCGCACTCATTTCATGGTGCGGAAATATCAGGTCGGAGCCGCCACCTTGAACATCAATGGTGGTGCCGAGATATTTGAGGGCAATTGTGGAGCATTCGATATGCCAGCCGGGACGACCGTGGCCCAGTGCGGTGTCCCAGGCAGGTTCATCAGGTCGTTCAGACTGCCACAGCAACGGATCCAATGGGTCCTCTTTACCCGGCCTGTCAGGGTCTCCCCCACGCTCCGCGAATATTGTGGACATTTCGGTTCTGTCCAGATGGGACACCGTGCCAAAGTTCCTGCTGCGTGAACTGCGAAAGTATAGGTCCGAGTCCACGGAATAGACCATCCCCTGAGCCTGTAGCTGCTCAATGAATTCAACAGCGTCAGGAATAGATTCAACCGCGCCAATGTAATGTTCAGGTGGAATTACCCGAAGTGCTTCCATGTCTTCCCGGAACAGAGCAGTTTCCCGATCCGCGATCACGCGCCAGTCTTGGCCGGTCGCTACGGCACGCTCCAATAACGGGTCATCAATATCGGTAACATTCTCGACAAAATTCACAGCATGGCCACTGTCGAGCCATTGACGAATCAAAATGTCGAAAGCAACATAGGTGTTTGCGTGCCCCATGTGGGTTGCATCGTATGGGGTAATGCCACATACATATATCGAGGCAAGCTCACCGACAGCCGTGGGTCGAATCTGACCGGTTGCTGTGTCAAAAAGTCTCAGGTCCTTACCTACCCCAAGTACAGAGGGGATATTCGGACGAGGCCAACTCTTCACCTGGTGAGCCTATCTGCTGTTCGTTAGAAAACTGGCCACGGGATTGCCGGCCATTCCGGTGAAGGCGATGGGAAAACTCGACGTTCGCCTAAATCACGAATTCGAGCGCGCAGAGCTGCAGATTCATCAGTGTTGAGCCAAAAATCAACTGGTTCGTATTGATCGTTCAGTTGCTGCGCGAGGTGATTTAGGTCCTTGAGCAATGAATCTGAGATCGGTTGACCTATCCATCCCCAGAGCACCGTTCGCAACTTGTTGTCGACATGAAAGCTCACGCCATGGTCAATTCCGTACACACGGCCCTCGGGGGTAGCCAATATGTGGCCCGCTTTGCGGTCCCCATTATTAATCACTGCGTCAAAGAGCGCCATACGCTGAAGTTGATGTGTATCCGCATGGGCTAGAACTAACGGAACTCCCTGTGCGTCTTGCGCGTGAAGAACCACGATCCAGTCGGGGGGAACATCCGAGGGTGGAAAGACATTGACCGGCCTATCTTGATCTATCTCCGGTACCCACTCTTGAATCATTCCTGCACCGAAGGGACCATCGGTTATCCATCGGGTATCGGGTACCACTTTCCAGCCCAACACTCGGTCAATTTCGGCCGCCGCAATTTCCCTGCCCGACAGTGTGCGAGGTGGAAAATCCCACAATTCCTGCTCACCCTTGACAGGCTTATACACAAATGGCTGATCCAGCACGTCGGTGCACAGAAATGTTTGATTACTCGCAGCATGCAGCTGTCCACTAATGGTAAATACTTCAGAACCGCTTTCACTCTCGTCTCGCATGAACCTCACGGGCGCCTTTTATAGCCATTTGATCGCGGACAAATGTGTCCCTCCGAATCGAGTGGTTGTTGACAGAAGGGACAAGGTGGCCGGCCTGCTTGAACGACCGAACGGATTCGCTGTGTAAAGGCACGAGCGTATGGCGCACTAATCCAGACTCGAATGGTGTCGGGCCCTTCGTCGGAGTTCTCCCCCAATTCCGGAACCACAGCATCTTCGTCGGAGATAGCATGGGCCTCGATGACAACTGCCTGAGCGCTTTCGTCCCATCCAAGTGCCATGGCGCCGATCCGAAACTCTTCGAAGAGTGGCATGTCGAGGGGCTCACTATCGAGAAGTTCCAAAGGTGCTGTATCAGGAACAAGGTTGTCGGGGTCACGCGTTGCGTGTACCTCATTGAGTAATTGATCAATTCGTTCAGCAAGAACTATTGCCTGCTGCTTTTCAAACGCCACAGACGTTAATTCATTGGCGGAACGGGCTTGCAGATAAAAGGTTCGTTCACCGGGCAGACCCACTGTTCCAACGACGAATCTCTCGGGAAGACGGTATTCAATAATCCGACGTGTCATGCAGTCCCCCCACCCACTGGCGCATCGGACTCTCCAGAATTGGCCGCCTGCACGAATCGTTCAGCCGAATCCCCACTGTTATTCATGGTGACGACAAACGGTCGTAACGCGGTATATCGAATAACGCTGACCGAACAAGGATCCACCACAATTCGCTGGAAGTGATCTAGGTGAGCGCCCAGAGCATCTGCCAAAATTGCCTTAATGACGTCACCGTGACTGACAGCGATATACAAGGCTTCCGGGCCCAGCAAATCATTCCACCGTCGAATTGTCGAAACGGCTCGGTGCTGCACAAAGGACATGGACTCGCCATGCTGCCCAGGAAAGGTCACCGAACTTGGGTGATCCTGGACTGAACGCCAGAGATCGTGTTGCGACAGGTCCAGCAACGTCTGCCCCGTCCAGTCCCCATAGTT
Organism: bacterium UBA6154; assembly: GCA_002422375.1. The sequence goes on along the minus strand of DIUQ01000004.1, from coordinate 102 downwards.
GCATTCGCTGAGACCAGGCTCCTCCGTGACCGAGATTTCAGCTGACGGTGATTGGAGAGTCTGCGCCAGGATCGAGGCAGTTTGCATTGTGCGCTGCAAGGG
>DIUQ01000040.1 GCA_002422375.1 bacterium UBA6154 | reverse complement strand
CCTGTCGCATCGAGCATTTGAATGCGGGACATTCGAAGGATGACAACTTTGACTTCGCTGACCTCAGCGATTTCGAGCAGGAATCGGTGGGCAGCTCCAAAGAACAGCGGTCCGTCCAGGCGGAAAACGACCACGTGTTGTTGGAGCAACTCCTGTTCCTCAACTGAGTGATCAGAATGGTCTAGAGGCACGGACTCGACTTTCGCCGACTTGGCGACCTGGCTCAGTGCATAGAGCCCCGCAAGGAGTAGCCCCAGGATGACAGCTACCACTAGGTCAAAAACAATCGTGGCTAATCCAGTTGCAATCAACACCATTGCGTCCCCCTTGGTGGAATGCAGGAGGGCATTGAGGCTGGACACCCGGACCATTTGAACCACGGTGGCCATGAGTACTCCGGCCAGCGCAGCTAAAGGAATGTAGGCGACCCATTGCGCAGCGAGAAGTATGACCACAAGCAGTGCCACTGATTGAGTTATGGCCGCCAGTCTCGATTGAGCACCCGAACGAACATTGACCGCTGTCCTCGCAATAGCAGCGGTGGCGGGTATGCCGCCGAAAATTGGCGTGACCAGATTTGCAACTCCTTGGCCAAATAGTTCCCTGTTCGAATTGTGTTTCTCCCCCACTGACATGGCATCTGCTACAGATGCCGACAGCAAACTCTCCAGTCCAGCGAGTGCTGCAACAGCAACTGCAGGTAGGACGAGAGTGCTAAGTTCAATTCCAGACAGGGTTGGAAACGATGGCGCGGGTATTCCCTGTGGCAACGTGCCGATAGATGACACGGCAATTTGTGACACGGATACAACTACTGTGACAATGGCTACCGCCGGAAGCGCCACCGGCATGCTGGGGCGAAGCCGAACACCGATCAGAATCGCGGATGCAACAGCGAACGTTACAGTCACAGCGGGCCATTGGGGACTCTGAACGAATTGATACACAGCCGTTGCTGCATTGACAACAATCTTCTCCCCCTCCACGCTCTGACCGAGTGCATTGGGGACCTGCTGCAACCCAATAATGACCGCGATCCCGACAGTAAATCCTTCAACGACCGGCAGTGGAACAAATTGCATGTATTTCCCGGACCCGGCCAGTGCCAGGCCAATCAGAATGATTCCCGCCAACATTCCCGTTATGAGCACACCGGAAACTCCATATGTGGCAATGATTGGCAACAGAACTACCGTCATTGCTCCAGTCGGCCCCGATACTTGAAGGTTGCTACCACCGAAAACTGCAGCCAAGATGCCAGCGACTATCGCGGTCACGATTCCGGCAGCTGCGCCGGCACCAGAGGCAACACCGAAGGCCAAAGCCAACGGCAGTGCCACAAAGGCGACTGTTACCCCTGCAATGATGTCTCTGCGCGGATTTCTCCTCATGGCGGTCCAGTCACTTCGTTGCGGCAACAATGATATGAGGGAGGTCCACCCTTCTTGCGCAACGTGAAAAAACTGACTCTGTGCCACTATGGCGCAACTCCTACCGGCAGCTCGTGCGATAGGTCTAATGTCTTGGAGAGTTCCCATTGATCCACCAGCACGGATTGCAAAATGTGTCGTGCGGCAATGAGTAGGTCACGAACCTCAGGGACAGATAGTGAGTAGAAAACCTGGCCGTTCCGCCGTATCTGAGTAATGAGCCCCGACCTGCGCAATGCTGTTAACTGGTGGGACAAGTTGCTCGGTTCGATCTCAATCTCCCCCAACAATTCGTGAACGGCATATTCCCGCTCAGCGAGTAGTTCCAGCACACGAATACGTGCAGGGTGCCCCAGTGTTTTAAAGAAGTCAGCCTTGGCTACGTACAACGGAGTAGGCACAAACACTCCTTACGCTCATTTTCGATAATTGAATGATTGTTCAAGTCATCATATACCCATATGAGATGATGCTTACATGGCTGGTACGCCCCACAAAATTCTGTTGTTCTATGTCTTTCTCCCTCTGCCCGATCCAACAGCGATTGCTCTGTGGCAACGCGAATTATGTGAACGACTCGGCTTGCGCGGGCGGATCATTTCCGCACCGCAGGGTCTGAATGGAACTGTTGGTGGGGATATTGAATCCCTCCTCAGCTACATCAAGGCAACGAAGTCGTATCCAGGTATGCGCGGCATTGACTTTAAATGGTCCGAGGGGCACCGCGACCACTTCCCACGCCTCAGCGTGAAAGTTCGGAGTGAGGTCGTTGCCTTTGGGATACCTGAAGAGATCAAGGTGACTCCCGAGGGAGTGGTCGGTAGTGGTACTCATCTGAAACCAAAGGAACTGCATGAACTACTCGAATCACGCCCTGACGAAGTAGTTTTTTTCGATGGGCGCAACGCCTTTGAATCAAAAATTGGGCGATTCAAGAATGCCATTATTCCGAACACAAATACAACCCATGATTTTATTCAGGAGATTGAGAGTGGGAAATACGATCATCTCAAGGACTCCCCTGTTGTGACGTATTGCACTGGCGGAATCAGGTGTGAAATCTTAACCGCCGCCATGAAGAATCGTGGTTTTACTGATGTCTACCAACTCGATGGCGGTATTGTCAGATACGGCGAGGCATATGCGAATCAAGGCCTGTGGGAAGGCAGCTTGTACGTTTTTGACAAACGCATGACTATTGACTTTGAGAAAGATACGCCACCCATTGGTAAGTGCGAATACTGCGAAGCTCCCACCAAGAACTTCTATAACTGCAACGATCTAGTGTGTCGCACGCTCACACTCATGTGCGACACATGTCATGACAGCATCAATTCAGAGACCTGTTTACACGGAGATGGCGTTTCGAATAACCGAGATGTGTTATTGGGCAGCTAGTTCTTCCGGACGCGGACAACTACAGACGAGATTTCGATCACCAAAGGCACCATCAATACGCCTCACGGGTGACCAATATTTATTCGATCGAATGCTGTCCACTGGATAGGCCGCGACAACAGCTGAGTATGGAAGCGCCCCTCCGTCTATCAACATGCTTGCCGTGTGGGGGGCATTTGATAGCGGGTTGTTATCAGATGGCCAGACACCATTTTTCACCTGGTCAATCTCTGCACTAATGGCAATCATGGCCTCACAGAACCTATTGAGCTCGAAAAGGCTCTCACTCTCCGTTGGCTCTATCATGAGCGTTCCCGCAACCGGGAAACTCATTGTTGGAGCATGAAATCCATAGTCAATAAGGCGTTTCGCAATATCGTCCACAGACACGCCGGTTTCCTGTGTGATTGGCCGGATGTCGAGTATGCATTCGTGCGCCACAAGTCCTTGTGCTCCCGAGTAGAGGACTGGGTAGTGCGCAGCCAGTCGATGCGCAATGTAGTTAGCCGACAAAATGGCAATCTTGGTTGCATAGAGCAGTCCTTCTGCACCCATCATCCGGATGTACGCCCAGGGGATGGGAAGTATCCCAGCACTGCCCCATGGCGCACCACTAACTGGACCGACTCCCCCGTCGGAAAAACCCATGCCTGTCGGCCCACATTCCGGCCGCAATGGATGGGAAGGAAGAAATGGTGCCAAATGAGCACGGACGCCCACAGGCCCAACACCAGGGCCTCCACCTCCATGCGGAATGCAGAAAGTTTTATGCAGGTTGAGGTGTGAGACATCTGCCCCAAATTTGCCTGGTTGGGCCAAGCCAACGAGCGCATTGAGATTAGCTCCGTCCACATAGACCTGTCCCCCGGACTCATGCACCATGGCACAAATCTCGGTGACTGCCGTTTCAAACACCCCATGCGTCGAGGGATACGTGATCATGAGAGCCGCTAATTCATCACCATGCTTCGCAATCTTCTCGCGCAGATCCTGAACATCGACATTGCCTTCGTGATCGCATGCGACAACGACGACTCGTAGACCAGCCATGACGGCGCTTGCGGCATTGGTTCCGTGTGCACTGCTGGGAATCAGACACACATCTCGTTGGGCTTCGCCACGTGAATCGTGAAACGCTTTAATTGCCAGCAATCCCGCAAACTCACCTTGTGAGCCAGCATTCGGCTGAAGCGACACTGCATCGTATCCAGTTATGGCAACTAGGTCAGACTCCAGCTCATGAATCAATTCCAGATATCCAGATGCCTGGGACAACGGTGCGAATGGGTGAATGTTGGCAAATTCCGACCACGTGATGGGCTCCATTTCCGTTGTAGCATTGAGCTTCATGGTGCAACTGCCCAGCGGAATCATGGAGCGATCTAGCGCAATGTCTTTGTCGGACAGCCTGCGCATGTAACGAAGTAAACTGGTCTCACTGTGGTGCACATTGAATATTGGGTGCGTCAGGAAACTCGATGTTCTGCGCAATCCCTGTGGCAAATCGTTGTAATCACTGGGTAGCAAGGCGTCAACTGCTTCTCCACCGAAAGCAGTGACTATGGCGTTGAGGTGACCGAGGGTCGTGGTTTCGTCAATGGCCATGGAAACAGACGAATCACTGACCCGACGAATATTGATGCCAGCGTCCAACGCCTTGACAACAAGTGAGTCCGCATCCACACCAACTAGCGTCACAGTGTCAAAGAAGGAATGCGTCAGGAGTTGGTATCCAGCCGCTGACAGAGAATCCGCAAGTGCGTGACTCTTCACGTAAATCTGCTCAGCTATTGATGTCAGACCCTTGGGTCCGTGATAGGCGGCATACATACCCGAAATGACAGCCAGCAATACCTGCGCGGTGCAAATATTGCTTGTTGCCTTCTCTCGCCGAATGTGCTGTTCCCGAGTCTGCAGGGCTAATCGATAGGCAGGCTCGCCATCTGCATCGACGCTCACTCCCACTAAACGGCCTGGGAGACTTCTTTCAAGACCTGCTCGTACGGACATGAAGCCAGCATGGGGGCCACCAAATCCGAACGGCACACCGAGCCTCTGCGCCGATCCAACGACACAGTCCGCGCCCATTTCACCGGGTGGCTTCAAGAGAGTCAAGCTGAGTAGATCCGTGGTAACAATGGCCAACGCACCACGTTGCTGCGCCTCAGTAATGATCGGCTGAATATCTCGAATCTGACCCAGCGATCCTGGATAAGCCAGAATCACACCGGATATATCTGCTTCAGGAAGTGGACTCCCCCAGGTCCATGACGTGACAGTCACGCCAAGCGGTTTTGCCCTGGTCTGCAGCACAGCGTGTACCTGTGGGTGTACATCCGCGTCAATCACAATGTGTGCTGCCCCTTTTGGACCGTGGCGAAGCGCCAGTGTCATGGCCTCAGCAACCGCCGTGGGCTCATCAAGTAGCGAGGCTCCCGCCACGGGTAGTGCAGTCAAGTCCTCTATCAACGTTTGAAAGTTGATGAGTGCTTCAAGGCGTCCCTGAGAGATTTCAGGCTGGTATGGAGTGTATGAGGTGTACCAAGCAGGATTCTCCAAAATATTTCGCTTGATGACAGCCGGGGTATGTGTGTTGTAATAACCCATCCCGATCATGGAATGAACAACCGTGTTCATAGCAGCAATACGCCGTGCACGTTCCTGAGCCTCCGACTCCGTGAGTGCGTCGGGAAGCTGCAAACGATCCTGTAATCGAATAACGTGTGGCACAACCGAGTCAATGAAAGTATCGAGGGAATCAAAACCCAGCTCCGCGATCATGACCGCAACGTCATGCTCACGGGGGCCAATGTGTCGGCGATCAAATTTTTCCAAAGGTGCTGTTGCCATTGACTCTCCTAGGTGGATAGCGTGCGCTGACCACCCCATCTGTTAACCGGGTTACCCCGACCTGAGAGTTTCACCACTTGCGTGGCTTTCACCTTCGGTGCAATCACTTGATTGCTTTTCAGATTTGCCTCTTTAACGCGGTTCTGGCACCTGAGAGTTTGGTGGGGCCTTGCTCCTTCGGCGGCAATCTTTATTGCGCTCTCCCGCGGTAAATCAAACAGCACTCACATGCTAGCGCATGAAAGGCCGAAGCGCTGCTAGCCTGCAGCCCTTGCCGCGCGGCGCTCGGCGAGTTCGTCGGTGGCGGGAAGGAACACGGTGCCGTCCTCTGGTTGCTCGCCGGGAAGGCTCGCCAAATTCCCCTCAACTTCTTTCCACACGCTTCCAATCGCGATGCCAAAGACTCCTTGGCCACCGCGCACGAGATCAACGACATCGTCCGCGCTGGTGCATTCATAAATACTGGCACCATCGCTCATGATCGTCAGAGCAGATAGATCACTTGGATTCTTGGCACCGAGGTGCTCCACCGCAACGCGAATATTAGGCAGGCTCACACCGGTATCAATCAGTCTTTTCACAATCCGGAGGATGAGAATGTCACGGAATCCATAGAGTCGATGCGATCCAGATCCGTGCGCCCCCTGAACTGTGGGAACCACGAGTCCCGTGCGAGCCCAATAATCTAGTTGCCGATAGGTGATACCCGCGGCGGCACACGCGGTTGGACCCCGATACCCCAGGGCGGACGGAACAATGGGTAACTCCCTGTCATCGAAAAGTGACGTCTGCCCATCTATTCCGACTGAATCAAAGACCTGATTCTCGAACACCCGTGCCTCCTTGTAGTGAGGTCTTGAACTTAGGGAAGCCAGAACCCGAATACTACCCGACACGCCCGGCACGGTGCGGCGTAACTCTCAACCTTTAGATGACGCTCAGCCTGGTTGCTCGAAGTCCTCCGGGGAGACACCCTCGAGAAACTCGCGGAACTTCTCCACCTGATCTTCAGGTTCTGCGTTCTCGTCGGTGTCCGATTCGATTCCAATGCTGACTCCGGCCTCATTCATGACGCTTTCAGCGACGAATAGTGGGGCGCTAGCCCGCAAGGCCAGGGCGATCGCATCCGAGGGGCGAGCCGCCACCCCATGCTTATTCCCCTGCAGGTCGACGAGGTCAAGGACTGCATAAAAGACACCATCGGTGAGATCCGTGATCCGCACACCAGCCACTGTCGAGCCCAACTCTGTCAGGGTGTCCAGGAACAGATCGTGGGTCAAGGGACGGGGTGGAACAACACCCTGTTGGGCGTAGGCAATGGAGGTCGCCTCCACCGCACCTACCCAGATTGGAATGTATCGATCACCGGCCTCCTCCTGTAGCAGCACAATGGGCGTATTCGAAGGCATCTCCATGCGCACACCGGCAACGGACACAGCAATCATGAGTTAAGGGTAACCCCCATCAACGTTTTCAGCCACTTCCCGATCGAATTAACTCTGCCCGCAGGAGTGCCGCATGCAGCTGAACAAAGAGGGATGCCAACTCACGAACCGTTTGCTGCGCGCGGGCTTTGGAGTCACGATCCCGAGGATGGGAAAAGGGCGTCGCAATTTGTTCAACCAAACCTGACTCTCGGTTAGCCACGACACGAAATGAGCGCAAGTGTCGAGGCTCCACCCCAAAAGCAGCCAACTTGTGGGCAATCATGCAAATCTGCACCGCATCCTCATCAAAATGACCCGCTGGATTAGCAAGAACTAGGCCATCTTTCTCCAAAGCCACGACAATAGCCTCGTCTAGTCCGGTTTCCTGAGCCAATTCGCTCCTCGTGAGTCGGACTTTCCCTGAACCCGGACGAAAGTCATCAGGTCGGACTCCACCAGATCCTGATACCGGGGCAGCGATTCCGGCATTCTCTGTGTCCGCCTCGAGCTGGTCCTTGATGACTTTCAGGGGAAGATATTGATCACGTTGCAATGTCAGCACAGATCGCAACCGTGAGACGTCATGTGTATCAAAACGCCGATAGCCAGACGCTGACCTGGCTGGTGTTATGAGTCCCTCAGTTTCCAGGAATCGAATTTTACTAATGGACACATCCGGGAAATCCTTTTTGAGCAGGCTTAGCACCTCGCCGATACTCAACGTGTTTTCATTAGACAGCGACATTATCCCTCAACGCCGACGAGAAAAATGAATCGGAATTTTCCAATCTGAACTTCATCACCACCGCGCAGTTGTTGATCGTCAACGCGCACACGATTGACGTACGTTCCATTAAGGCTGCCGACATCCCGGACGCTCCACCCTGAAGATCCATGCCGGAACTCCGCGTGGTGGCGACTCACCGTTACGTCGTCAAGAAATACCTCGGCCTCCGGCGAACGTCCAACCACAATCACATCAAGTTCCGGGGACAGCGGATACTCGGTACCTTCACCCGGCCCCCTGTGCACAACCAGCATGGCTGATCCAGATGGCAGATCTCGATGCACGCCCGTGCTCATGACCACGGGGCCGGTTCCTGTCTGAATAATGACGGACGTGATGGCTCCCGTGTGCTCCATGGCGGTGTCCGCTAGGTCAACCGGAGCACCACATGATGAGCAGAAACGATCACCCGGGGTGACCTCATTGGAACAAACCAAACACACCATGACAGCCCTAAACCTGCTCGGTTAAAGCCATGTACTCGGCCGCCGACAGCAACCCATCTATCTGGGACGGGTTGCTCGGCTCAATCTCCACCATCCAGCCATCCGAATATGGTGATGAATTGATCACCTCAGGATTGGAATCTAATTCGGGATTGATGGAAACAACGTCGCCGTCGATGGGGGCATAAATATCGCTAACACTCTTGGTTGATTCCACCTCTCCGCACACACTCCCAGCGCTGAGGCTTTCGCCTATTGCCGGCAGAGAGACGTAGACAATGTCCCCGAGCGACTCTTGGGCATAATGCGTTATGCCAAACCGCACATTGCCCGAATCCGTGAGCCGGACCCACTCGTGCTCGGATGTGTACGACAGTTCGTCAGGTGTCATGTGCCTAGCCTATCTGGACGCAGCGTGATCTCTCAGCATGTTTCGTGCAGTCTGAACGTACCGGATTCCAGCCCACCAGTACAGATAGGTACCCCACAGTGCGAACCCCCAAGCGAGGGCGCCGAATGCACTCCCCACGAAGCCATTGGTGCTGCTGAGAAGGAACAGCGGAAAGCCCCATAGCAGGGCAAATGTTCCGGCTTTGCCTATGTAGGTCACCGGGAGTGCCGCACGATTCAGTGCGCGCAGAGTGGGGATGGTGAGCAACAGCAGGAGATCTCTGGCAAGGATGAGTACCACAAGCCACCAAGGGATGAAATCCCGCAGAGCCAAACCCGCGATGGTGGCCAGGATGTAGAGACGATCGACAAGTGGATCGAGCAACTCCCCCAACCTGCTCTGTTGATTAAGCCGGCGCGCCAGGTATCCGTCGATCCAGTCCGTAGCTCCGGCAATGACCAAAACTATGAACGCAACAACATCTGCCTGCTGAACAAGCACGAGCCACAGGAAAAGTGGTATGCCGGCAAGGCGAACCAGACTCACAGCATTAGGAAGCGTGAGGACGCGCCACGGTCGGGTGTCCCCTGGGCTCGGGGTCAACTTTCTGCTCCATCAGGAATTGATAACGCCTTCTGGCGGCGAGAGCGAGCTAACACGAGGAGTGTTATTCCGGCGCCGAGGAAAACGATGCCCGCGGCCCCAGCGATTCTAAATATCATGACCGCCTGAGGGAAAGTCACAACACCGCTGATGATTAATTCCTGTATGTCCAACGCCTGCATAGGGTCACGTGTGTTGATGACGATACTTGTGCCCCTCAAAGCCTCGATAGGAAAATAAAGTACGTTGCCTTCTGATTCAACGAGAGTGTCTGGCAGGTCGGAAACGTTGAGAAACGCATCCCCCGACGTGATAAGCGTGATCAATGGATCTTGACGGAGTTCAACACCACAGACAGATTTGCCCAGTAACGCGGCATCTACGCTGTCCCTGGTTACAGCCGCGCCCTGCATCTCCATACTAGGTGTCGAAGAGATTTCCAGTTCAGCAAACCATTCACCAAGTAAGAAACTGAACGGGATGCTGGAGACTGATACCGATTCAATGTCGACCAGAAAACTATGGCAATCAAGGTCTGACTCGTTCTTGATCTCCTCACCTGGAACTGTCACGGTGTCCCCAACGCCCACGGCGCTGTAAATCACACCGGCAATAGCACCGAATGTGATCGCGAAAAGAAGCATCAGCACGGCAAAGGAGCGAAGCACAATCCGCCTCACCGCTGTCCTCCTGTGTACTCGAATAGAGTAGGTGCATGGCAGAACGCACCCTGTTGGTGACAATCAGCGGTGTTGACCGCCCCGGTGTCACCAGTTCGATCTTTATCTCGTTGTCTCGCCACCGCGTTCATGTTAGCGATATGGAGCAACTTGTTGTTCGAGGTCGACTCATTTTGGCAATACTCGTGTCGGTCAACGAGGATGTTGACGATGCCGAATCAGGTGCAGTCCTTCAGGAGGCGCGTACCGCGGTTCGCATGTCTGCAAGCGCTCTGGACTTGGAAGTAAGCACGGTCCCTGGTGTTTCCCAGGAACACGCTCGGTCACTCGATCCATTTCAGGTGATCGTCATGGGAAACCCAATTTCAGCAGAAGCCATGGCACGAATCAGTGCAACCATTGCGGACATAGGCGGGAATATCGATCGAATTCACCGAATTGCGGCCTATCCCGTGACGGCGATCCGATTGGTGGGATCCGGAGCTCCCCCTGACCGAATGCGACGCGCGCTGGCCGAAGTCTCGGCTGAATGCCATGTCGATATCTCGGTTCAGGACGTAACGCTTGAGTCACGCGGACAGTACCTTGTCGTGATGGACGTCGATTCAACCCTGATTCAAGACGAAGTGGTTGATCTCCTTGCTCACCATGCGGGAGTGGGCGAACACGTCGCTGAAATTACGCGCAAGGCAATGTCAGGTGAGTTGGATTTTGCCAGTGCTCTAGCAGAGCGAGTTGCATTATTAGCCGGGCAACCTGAGTCAATTCTTGACCAGGTGAGATCCGAAATACGGTTAACACCGGGGGCGCGAACGTTATGTCGAACATTGAATCGGCTGGGATACAGGATAGTTCTTGTATCAGGTGGATTTACTAACGTCATTGCGCCACTCGCCCAGGAATTAGGAGTAAGTGAAGTACGTGCCAACACGCTAGAAGTGGTGGATGGATTCTTGACCGGGAAAATTTTGGGCATAATTATTGATCGCGCTGGCAAACGTGCTGCATTGGAAGACGTTGCTCGTCGCCATGCGATTCCCCGTCGACGCACAATCGCTATCGGTGATGGTGCAAATGACATTGACATGCTCGAGGCTGCTGGCTTAGGAGTTGCGTTCAATGCAAAGAAGGCGCTCCGAGATCACGCAGACACAGCGGTGAGCGTTCCATTTTTAGATTCGATCCTGTATTTACTTGGAATCAGCCGTGAAGAAATTGAGGCGGCAGACGCCCAAACCATGGGCTGACTCAAGCACCTTGGGAATGCATACCGCCATCAACGTGAATGATCTCACCCGAGGTAGCCGGAAACCAATCAGAGAGTAGAGCTACGCATGCCTGAGCGGTCGGAACAGGATTTGTGACATCCCAACCCAGCGGTGCCCTGTCCGCCCAGATGCCTTCAAATTCCTCAAATCCGGGAATGCTTTTCGCCGCCATGGTTCGAATTGGTCCGGCTGCTACTAAATTCACTCGGATACCTCGGGGACCTAGATCACGCGCCAAATAACGGGATGTACTTTCGAGTGCAGCCTTAGCGACACCCATCCAGTCATATGTTGGCCAGGCAACGGTGGCATCAAAATCGAGCCCGACAATGGAACCCCCTCGAGACATTACTGGTTCCACCGCAACCGCTAATGATTTCAAGGAAAAAGCTGAAATCTCCATGGCCGTAGACACATCAACCCACGGAGTCTTCAGGAAATTGCCCCCCAGCGCCGATTCTGGTGCGAATCCGATGGAGTGCAGAACTCCATCCACACCCGGGACATGCTCTTGTATTCGTGCGCTCAATGATTCAAGATCTGCTGCCGACGTGACATCCAACTCAACTACAGCACACTCCTGCGGCAACCGGGACGCACTGCGACGCGTGAGGCTCATGGTCCGACCAAAGGAGGTCAACACCACTGTCGCTCCTTGCTCCTGAGCCAACTGGGCAACATGAAATGCAATCGACTGATCTGTCAGAACTCCGGTGACAAGGACCGTTTTACCTTCAAGCAGCGACATGGGTCAACCTTATTGGGTGCATGATGAATTAATGCCCCATGCCTAGGCCACCATCAATGGGAATCACCGCTCC
>DIUQ01000008.1 GCA_002422375.1 bacterium UBA6154 | reverse complement strand
TGCCCTGATTGTTCAAACAACGCTGCCTTGGTGATATGCGGCGTGTTCACGAATTCGTATCCAGCTTCTTCATGCCTTTTTCGCGAATAGTCCTCCATCACCCGACGCACAACGCCGCCCTTGGGATGGAATACCGCTAAACCCGATCCAATTTCCTCGGGGAAGCTGAATAAATCTAGTTCCGCGCCCAACTTGCGGTGATCACGCTTTTCAGCCTCGGTTAAGAAATCTAGGTACGCTTTCAAGGACTCCTTGGACGGCCACGCCGTGCCATACAGTCGCTGCAAGCTTTCCTGATTCTGATCACCTAGCCAGTAGGCGGCAGATGAGCGCATGACTTTGATTGCATTCGACGGTATGTAGGTCGTGTCGGGGACATGGGGACCTCGGCACAGGTCACCCCAACACCTCTCCCCCGTCTTGGTGTTCAGGTTGTCGTAGATGGTCAGCTCCGCGCCGCCCACCTCCATCACATCGGAGTCGAGCACGGTCGCACCGGTATCAGGTGAGATTAACCGGAGCTTGTACGGCTCCCCAGCCAGCTCCTGCTCTGCTTCTTCCTGGGTCACAACGCGGCGTACAAAAGTTTGCTTCGACTTGATGATCGACTGCATTTCTTTCTCGATCGCGTTCAGAGTTTCCGGGGTGAACGCCTCCGGTATATCAAATTCGTAATAGAAACCGTCTTTAATAGGTGGCCCAATTCCTAACTTGGCAGCCGGAATCAACTTTTGTGTCGCCTGGGCGGCAATGTGAGCCGCTGAATGACGCAATACGGCCAGGCCTTCCTCCGATTCGACACTGACTCCCTCGACGTGATCTCCCGCACTCAAGGGAGTCACTAGGTCAACCAACACCCCATTGACGCGCATCACGACTACGCCAGTTTCTTTGGGAAAAAGGTCCAGCCCCGTGATTTCGTCGGGATGCTCCTGGATCTCTGCGCCGTGGTCGGTCACCAGTGTGAGTTGCACGAGCGCCTGGCCTTTCTTGTGGGTGAAACACGTTCGGACTGGATTCGGTGGGCGATACTGGGTTCGAACCAGTGACCCCTCGCGTGTGAAGCGAGTGCTCTACCACTGAGCCAATCGCCCGAATTCAGGCTCAACCGTACCTGTCCCACCCCCACTGACCGAACTCCCCACCCCTATCACCATGGATGAACCCACGTCCATCAACAAATACCACTTAGCCCCTTGTCAATACGAGAAACTCACAACTCAGGGTTTACCGTAGGAGGGATGGAAACGTGTCCATCCACTTCTCCGAATACACGAAAGCAGGAATGCCCATGAAGCAACGTTCCCCCTGGCGGCTCATCTCCAGCGCCATCGCTACTGCCGCTCTCGTTGGCGGCTCACTAGCCTTAGGCGCTCCCGCCGCCCATGCAGATGCTCCCATCGGCGGCTGTTCGATTTCAGGAAACAGCAATAATGCCGTGGGTATCACCCAGCAACTGACTGTCCAAGACTGTCAAAGTTACGGCCAAATTGGTATTGGATATAACGGAGCTCCAGCTTCACAGTTCATTGACATCTATCAAGGAACCGCAACAAATGCCATTGCGAGCTGGACACCATTAATGGCGGGAACAGCGAGCCTGTTCCTTGGAAACGCGATCTATGCGCAGTCTCAGATTTCCAAGGTGACAACAACAACCACAGTTTCCGCTCCTAATAATGCGCAGATTGGTGTTGCCACAAAGATCACCGTTACTGTGCAATCGGCTAGTCCGAGTAACTACAACCCAACCGGTCAAGTAGTGGTCAAAGATGTGAACGGCGCAACGTTAAACACAATGGGCCTGACACCAGGACCAGGCACTGGGCAGTCCTACGCCTACTACTGGTGGACACCAACGGTCGCGGGTAGCTATACATTCCAGGCTACTTATACTCCCGATGCAAACGATCAGGGTTCGGTCTCACCACAGGACTTCGTGGTAGCAACACCAAGCGGAAGCCCAATAACGCTTACACATCCAGCCCAAATGACGCAAGGTGTTCCGGTTACCCTCACAGCGACTGTCTACCCGAAGTCGATGAAGGGCTCTGTTGGTTTCACATTGAACGGAAATCCGATTAGCGCTTCTATCCCCCTAAACAATGGTGTGGCAAATTTCACCTGGACACCAAATGTGACAGGACAGGTAACTTTGGGTGCGAGCTACACGACACCTCAAGGTGGAAGTGGATCCACGTCAGATAACGTGAACATCATTGCCGGACCCGTAGCGAGTGATGCCATTACATTGGTGCAACCGGGCTGGGGAGCCTGGAACAATGGGGGCACTTACAACATGGGCAACGGGTCTAACTTCACTTTCCAGGCAAGCACCCTTTCTGGAGCTCCTGTCACATTGAGTGAGACGGGACCGTGCGTAGTATCTGGATTAAACCTTCAAGTCAACTCAGGATCCGGTGTTTGCAACATGAAGGCATCGTCACCTGGTGCAAATGGCTATGCGGGTGTTACGTATAACTACACCATTAACCTCGTTCCGGGACAGCAAACCGCAACTCTGTCCGCTCCTGCTTCGGGTCGGTACAAGGTTGGTCGCGTGCTTGTCCTGGAGTCACCGAACCAGCAGGACACCGACGCCGGCCAGAACATCAGCTGGAAAATCAACAAGGCTGGCAAGAAGCATTGCCAACTCTTGTATCCCAATACCGGTGCGGTGACCTTGAAGATCAAGAGCAAGGGCACCTGCACTGTTACCGGTACGGCACCCGGTGTTGCCGGACAGTGGTTGAAGTTCCAAACGGCTCGTAAATACACAGGTCGCTAAACAATTTAACTAAGGAAGCGCGATGCCCCACGGGGTGTCGCGCTTCCTTATGTTCGCTGTCGGCCCCTGAGCTCTTGGAGAGCGGCCATGGCGCGAGTGGTTCCTGGCCCTGGAGACTCGAATACCCGCTCTCCACAACGATCCACCGGGTGAATGCCGCGGGTGCTCGACGTAAGGAATATCTCTGACGAATTATCCAGATCGGTGTCCGTCAACACCATTTCACGGGCGAGCTCATTCTCGAGGAGTAGTCCGCGAATAATTCCAGGTAGCGGTCCACATTCCGCGGCGGGCGTCACGATTTCGTTATTGACCACGAGGAAAATATTTGTCGATGTTCCCTCGACAAGGACTCCTTGCGAGTTGAGATACAACCCTTCTGAGAAACCTCGTTCCTGCGCCCACTGCATGCCCAAAATATTCGCGGCATAGGAGGTGGATTTGATACCTGTGAGCGGGGACGATTCATTTGCCCTCCACGGAAGCACAATGCATGTGGTTGTCTCCGGCCAAGGCTCCATGGGCAAAACAGTGACAAGAATGCTGGGTTGATCACCCATCAGGGTGGCCGTGATTCGGAGCCGGGCGAGTGAGGCGACCTCAACATTGGCCGCGAGCACCTCCGCCACCCCGCGTATCACCGATGATTGCGGAATCTCCCCCGGTCCAATGCGAGGCCAAGAACGGGCCAAACGGTCAAGGTGCCGGTCTAGGAACTCTGCTCGGCCGTTGGTGACGAGTAACGTCTCAAAAACACCCTGCCCGACCAAATACCCTCGGTTTGTCGCGCTGATCTGCGGTGAGTGAGTGAGTTCACCATCTTGCCAACTCATGAGATTAGCCATGTGAGTTCCTTGTCCACGAGGCCACTTCAGATAGGCGACGCGCCTTCAATTCGGTTTCTTCCCATTCCATCTCAGCATCCGAATTCCACGTGATGCCCGCGCCCGTGCCGAATTTCAACTGGTCACCATCAAACCAAAAAGTTCGAATGGCAACAGCTAACTCGGCTTGGTTTTTATCTGCATCGATCCAACCGAATGCTCCGCAATAGATGGATCTGGGCTCCTCTTCCAATTCCTCAATCAGTTGTACCGCCGTACTCTTTGGTGCCCCGGTGACTGATCCGGGCGGAAATGTTGCCGCGAGAAGCTCCCCCCATTCATTCCCATGGGACAAGTCGGCGGTAATGGTCGACACGAGTTGCACCAAACCTGGGTGCTTCTGAATGTCGAGTAATTCGGTTACTCGCACGCTGCCCGTCTGTGCGCACCGAGACAGGTCATTACGCACCAGATCAACAATCATGATGTTCTCGGCTTCATCTTTTGCCGAGATACCTGACGGATCCGTTGCCGTCCCCTTGATGGGTCCGGAGGCAATGCGCGTTTCATCTCGGGAGAGGTAGAGCTCCGGACTGGCGCAGGCAATATGCACCTGGTGCTCCGGCAAGCGCAAAGCACCGCTATACGGTGCCGGATTCCCATCTTGAAGGAGGGCATCCAATGCCATGACATCTGCCTCCGGATCGAGTACCGCGGAGCGGATTCGACAGATATTCACTTGATACACCTCGCCACGCTCAATCCGAGCCCTTGTGGTGTCCACCGCCTGCATATATCCACTCCTGGACATGGATGAGGTCCACGATGCAGTGTCTATCCCCGGCCACCAGCCGAGAAGGTCGGACGGAACAACACCCTCCTGCCAGGTGGCAAATCGGGCAAAGACCGGTTGGCCGGTGAAAGGCACGGCCACCGCCCACCTTCCGCCGAATTCCACCTCGGAAATATCCGCGGTCACGTGCTGCAGATCGGTGGCATAGATACCACCAAATCGAGCCATGGGCGGGAGGGCCATAGGCATAGCCTGCCGGTTGGTCAACTGACTACCGCGTGGGGATAGCAGATACGGATCGGATATGGTTTGCACTCGCCTGATCTCGTGGAGCAGGCACGCGGACGTAGCGCAGCTGGTAGCGCATCACCTTGCCAAGGTGAGGGTCGCGGGTTCGAATCCCGTCGTCCGCTCGAGGGTGGAACGTCACCTTGACGGTGGAGTGGCCGAGAGGCGAGGCAACGGCCTGCAAAGCCGTGTACACGGGTTCAAATCCCGTCTCCACCTCGAAAAACTGCACAGATTCACAGTTGGACCCATCGGGCGATTGGCGCAGGGGTTAGCGCGCTTCCTTGACATGGAAGAGGTCATAGGTTCGATTCCTATATCGCCCACCACACACCAAGACTTGAGCGACCTATTCCGGCGCAGTTCCAGCCGGGAAATTATTGACACATCGCGCGGATATCGTCGATGAGCGCCCGACGGAACTCCTGGGCAACGGCCACCGTCGATTCATCCCGGCACATTTTTTGATACACCGGAATGCCGGCACCTTCAATGTCTCCATGCCCCGCCCCCGGAATGACGCGCACCTCCACCTGAGGCTGGGTGGCAAGGTACTTTTCGAGCCGGCTATGCCGATTGCATGCCGAGGGGGGTGCCAACACTGCCCGGATCGATACTCCCTGCAATCGCGGAAGGTAGCGAGAAATCAGGTGATTAGGACTGTCCACTCCGTCGGCGTAAATCAGACCTGCGAGGTCCGCGCCCCCTTTCTGCAACTCGCTAGCAATAAATGTTGCCGCCGCGGCACCGGCGGAATGCCCTACCAGCACTAACGGACGAGCGGGAAACTTAACCGTGATGCGACGGGTAATGGATCGCAAGTGGCGCTTGTCCATGTACAGCACCGGGAAATAGGTGGGAGCCAGAGTGATAGCTGTGCAGTCGAAACCGCTCCTCTGGACCTCACCAACAAAGAGCTTGAGACGATCCGCCGTCCGGGTGAAACCCGGGAAAACAATCACGATCGGCTCGTGTTGAGCGGCCTGCATATGGCAATGCTAGGCGATTTCCCCAGGCGTTGCGGCCACTGAGTACCCTCGGCGACGTGAGCGCAATCCTGCATGGAATTCGAGTTGTTGAACTCACCTCCAATATTGCTGCCCCCTTCGCTGGCGAAGTATTGGCTCAATTCGGCGCCGATGTCACACATATTGAGCCACCACAGGGTGACGATTCCCGACGCATGTCCCCCGTCATCGGCGAGGAGTCAGCCTATTTCCGGGTGGTCAATGCGGGCAAAGATTGCGTGTCCCACGATCTGCGTGATCCCGAAGAGGTACGGCAAGTGCACGATCTTCTAGCGCACGCTGATGTGTTTGTAACGAATATGCGTCCACACCGATTGGTTGAACTGGCACTTGATGCCGAGGCCCTCACATCCCAATTCCCTCGGCTGATCACCGGCTATCTCACGGCCTATGGTGATCACACCTCGGAAGCCAACCAGTCAGGCTATGACGGTGTGGTCCAAGCACGAACTGGGATTGTCAGCGTGACTGGTGAATCGGAACCAGCCCGTGCCGGAGTTTCCATTCTTGATATCGGATCAGGCACCTGGCTCGCCTTGGGCATAGTGGCTGCCCTTTATGACCGGGAGAAAACAGGTCGGGGATCGAGTATCGCCACGTCACTGATGGAGACAGGGGTGCACTGGTCGGCGTACCACCTAGCCGCGTACCAGGTGACCCACGAGGCATCTCGACGCCACGGAACAGGGCATCCAGCTTTTGCCCCCTACGGCATTTATCCCACGGCTAACGGCGAGATATTGATTGGTGTGGGAGGCGACGCCGTCTTTGCTCGCCTCACCCAGGCGCTGTCCATGGAGTGGATGCTGATTGACCCGCGCTTTGCAACGAATGCGGCGCGCGTGGCAAACAACATCGCTTTGACAGAGGAACTGACACAGGCTCTGGCGTCCCTGACACAGGAATCGGCCATGGAGAAATTACGTGCCCATGATGTGCCTGCTGACTTGGTGCAACAGCCTGAAGACCTGTTACGCGACCCCAGCGCTCAAGAACAGTTGGGCGACCACGATTTTCGTATTCCCGCGCTACCACTGCGCATTAATCAGCGGTATCCAGGCCGTTAAGGCGATGACTTACGGAATAGCCCCGCCACAATCGCGACCAAGATTGTTGCCAACACGATCTGCGTAATGAAGGTGAGCCAGAAGCCCCACCCAGCCGCCTGACCAATGAGAAGGCCACCCCCGGCACCGACCACGCCAATAAAGACGGTCATGAGACAGCCAATGGGCTGCATGGATGGCACCAGGATGCGGGCAATGAGCCCAATGACAACCCCGGCTAACAAACCACTGAGAATTCCTTCAATTTCCATGGCCCTAGCCAACCACCTTGGCACCTGAATCGGCAAGAGCGGCAAGCCGGGAAAGACATCTGAAATATTTCTTGCGGTAGCCACCTTTGAGCATGTCAGCGGTGAAAATCTTGTCTAAACGAACACCGCTGTTGATCACCGGCACCGACCGGTCATACAGTCGATCGACGAATGTCACCACCCGCAGCGCTTGAACTTGGTCTCGCACCGGGGTGACATCGAGAATTCCCAACAGCGAGATGTCCTCAACAACGGAGCCAAAATGAGCTGGATGCACCGTGGAGAGAAAGGCGAGGAGTTCTGCCCAGGTCACAACGAGGGCAAGTGCATCACCACGATCCGCTACCGCCGCCTGAATGTGCTCTGTACTGAAAGGTTCCGTGGCGAATGACAAATCGCGGTGCCGAAAATCGGGGCCGTCAATGCGAATGGTGTCAAAGTGGGCAGCGAGCCCTTGAATTTCCCGGGTGAAGTCTTCAGACGCAAAACGTTCTTCGCCCAGTCGATCCGGCAAGGTATTCGAAGTCGCTGCCAAGTAAACCCCCGAGTCGACCAACTCCCCCAAAAAGGTTGACATGAGAACCGTGTCACCGGGATCGTCTAACTCGAATTCGTCGATGCACACCAGAGTCTTGGTCGAGAAAAGTCGAACTGCTTCGCGGAAACCGAGGAGCCCGATCACGTTGGTGTATTCAACGAAAGTCCCCCATGATGTGGCATCCGCCTCCACCGCATGCCACAACGCTGCCAAGAGGTGCGTTTTACCGACACCAAAGCCCCCGTCGAGGTAGACGCCTGGGCGGGACTCGGGTGGTTGTCCTCGATGGAATAATTTCCGCGATCGTGGTGCTTTTCCGACGTTAATCCGCTCCGCAAACACCTCGAGCGCGGCTTTGGCAGCCCGTTGGGAGGGCTCCTGAGGATCAGGCAGATAGGTGGCGAAGGAGGCTTCAGCGAACTGGGGTGGCGGCACCAGATCTCCGATGATTCGCTCGACACTCACGGAAGTCGTCAAGTCGGGCAGGCGGCGCACGTGCCGAGCCTAAAGCCTCTACCGATGGAGTGCCGACCGCCACTAGGCTCAGGGAGTGAGCATCTCAACCGAAGTTTTCCTCTTTTTCGCGGTCGGCCTGGGCATTTTTGGTCTGGTCTTTGTCCTCCTCGGGCTTTCCAGCGAGCGAGGCTACTGGTCCCAGCGTGATCCCTCCGGAGATGCCCGCCGAGATGCCACGAAGTTTTCCTCGATCTACCACCGGGCATTCACTATTGCCGCAGGCGAATACCGAGCACCGCTGCGGATCGCCGCCATTGGCGTTGTTCTGTGGTACTTCGCCCTGGCCGCTGTTGTTTTGGCGGTTATTTCTGCGATCGTTTAGAGCCTGTCACGCGTACTTTGTCGGGCTGACAGGACTTGAACCTGCGACCTTCCGGCCCCCAGCCGGACGCGCTACCAAACTGCGCCACAGCCCGAATGCTGCAGGCGGAACACTATCTCATGGGACTCAAAGGCTAACGGCGCGATCGCTTTTCACGAACGCGCATGACCACCCGAATGGGTGTCCCATCAAATCCGAACTCCTCGCGCAAGCGCCGCTCAATGAATCGGCGATACCCAGCCTCGAGGAAGCCGGTGGTGAACAGCGCGAAGGTGGGAGGACATGAGGACACCTGGGTGCCAAAGAGGATCCGAGGTTGCTTACCGCCGCGCAGCGGATGGGGGTGAGCCGCTGTCAGATCAGCAAAGAACCGATTGAGCGTCCCCGTTGGAACACGTGAATCCCAGTTGTCCAGCGCCAGTTCCAGGGCAGGAGCAAGTTTTTCCACATGGCGTTTGGTTTTGGCCGAAATATTGACCGTCGGCGCCCAGCTCACCTGGGCTAACTCACGATCAATTTCCCTGG
>DIUQ01000037.1 GCA_002422375.1 bacterium UBA6154 | reverse complement strand
TTCCAAAGTCATGTCGGTGAGCTTCTTTTGAGTTAACTGGTATCCGGCGATCGGCCGGTCAAATTGTGTTCGATCAACCGCGTACGCGATAGTGGTTTCCAAGCAGTCTCGCGCCGCACCTAATGTTCCAAATGCAATCCCGAATCTCGCTTCATTCAGGCACGAGAGCGGACCCCGAAGTCCACGGACCCCAGGGAGCATGGAGTCGGCGGGAAGGCGCAGGTCGGTGAACACGAGTTCACTGGTGACAGATGCCCGGAGCGACATTTTTTTATGAATGAGATTGGCGGTGAACCCCGGGGTAGATGTAGGCACAATGAATCCGCGAATTCCTTCATCTGTTTGTGCCCAAACGACCGCAACGTCCGCAACGCTTCCGTTGGTGATCCACATTTTTGAACCATTGATGACCCAGTCGGCGGTAGGGGAGTCACTCACTCGGCGGGCGGTGGTTCGCATGCCACTCGGGTTGGAGCCAAAATCAGCTTCAGTCAATCCGAAACACCCGATAATTTCACCGCGAGCCATTCCTGGCAGCCACGTGTTCTTCTGTTCCTCCGAGCCAAACTCATGAATGGCGAACATGGCCAGGGAACCTTGAACGCTTACCAAGGATCTGATGCCCGAGTCACCTGCCTCCAGCTCCATGGCGGCGAGGCCGTAGGCCAATGCACTCGTCCCAGCACAGCCGTATCCTTCGAGGTGCATACCGAGCAGCCCGAGGGTGCCAAACTCGGTGGCAAGTTCCCTAGCCGGGATGTCGCCGCGATCAAACCAGTCAGCGATCTCCGGCTTGATGCGCGTATCAACAAAGTCTCGGACGACACCGGCGATGGAATGATCCTCTTCGGATATCAGGCGCTCCGTGCCAAATAAAGCAAGGGGACTAATCATCACACCACCTTAGCAGTCCTGGATCCAATTCTGGTGATTGGATCCAATATGTATCAGTGCCCGAGGAAGCGGCCCATCCATTGGGCGCCACGGGAAGGGCGCCCCGTGCGGTTCTCGGAGGAGTCGGCCCGCTGCATTACCTGTAATCCGGCATTGGCTCCCAGCCAGCGCAGCGGCTCTGGTTCCCAGTCTGGTGAACGATGATTGACCCAGGGGAGGGTGGTCAGGTCCGATGGGTTCCCCGTGATCAGGTCAGCCAGTGTCCGCCCACCAAGATGGCTTGTTCCAACTCCGTCGCCCACGTAGCCACCGGACCACGCTTGCCCCGTGACCTGATTAAGGCCGCAGGAGGCCCACCAGTCTCGGGCGATTCCGAGTGGTCCACCCCATGTGTGGGTCACGGTATGACCGTGGAGCGCAGGAAACATATCGGTGAGAACGTGCCACAGTTCTCGATGCACTGCGGGGTTCTGATCCTGAGCCGGTGATATGCGAGATCCGTAGTAGTACGGCGCGCCCCGACCACCAAAGGCAATGCGATTGTCTGCGGTCCGCTGGCCATAGATAATGAGATTTCGGTAGTCAGAGAACGTTTCCCGATCAGCTAAACCGATCTCATCAAAGATTTCCACGGGCAACTGTTCCGTTGCCAGCATGAGCGAATAGACCGGAGCTATTCGGCGCTTGTCACCACGCAGGGAGGCTGTGTACCCCTCCGTGGCGCGAACGGTGACCGGTGCACGAACGGCTCCGCGGGCGCTTCGAACTATGCCGGGTGACATGTGGGTAACCGGTGAATCCTCCCGAAAAATAACACCGCGCTCTGCGAGGAAAGCTGCTAACTGGGTAACAAGCCGATAGGGGTTAATGGCGGCACAGTGTGGAGTAAATGTTCCACCAAGAATGTCCGTCGCTCGAAGGCGTTGGGTTGTCTCCTCGCGATTGAGCAGCATCAGATCGTCACCGAGGCCCCAGGACTCCATGTCCTTCACTTCTGTTTGGGCACGTGCCCATTGCACCGGTGTTCGAGCAGCGACCACCGTTCCACCGTGTGCCCAGTCGACATCCCAGGAGTGGTGAGCGATCACACGGCCGATCTCCGTCACGTTATGCACCATGGTGCGATGCATCCGAATGGCGTCAGCGCGTGAACTGGCGCGTGCTAGTGCGCCCAATTGCGCCGGGAACAGGGCTGATACCCAACCACCATTTCGACCACTTGCGCCGAACCCCGGGTAGTGGGCATCAAGAATGGTGATGCGCAGTGAAGGGTCGCGGTCCAGGAGGTAGTAGGCCGTCCACAGACCGGTAAATCCAGCGCCAACAATCGCGACATCAGCTGACTCGTCCTGCTGGAGTGGACAACCGAGGGGCTGACGTAGGCGTGTGGGTTGTTCGACCCAAACGGACGCGTTCATGAGTAAGGCGGTTTCCACGACGTGATGTATTCAGGGACTTCTGCTCCCGCGGGTACCCGGGGGTCTGGGATGGGAGTTCCCCATGTGCTCACCAAGGGAACAACCCCAGCCCAGAGTGCGCTCCCCGACTCGGTGGAGAGGTCGTCCGGATTGTCATCAGGGTCCCCGGCTCCCACTTTCACCGACCACCGGTCTATTTCCATGGCCAACGTTCGGGTTGCTTTTAATTCCTGCGTGGTCGGTTGCCGGGCGTGGTCCCATCTTCCGGGAAGAAGGTGATCAGTAATGGCTTTCAGCGCTTCGATTTCCTCGGTGCCGGTCACTTCTCGAAAGACTCCGAACAACATGGCAGATCGATAGTTCATGCTTGACTCAAAGAGGCTCCGGGCTAACACCATGCCATCAGTCAACGTGACTGTAACGGCGGCTTGACTTCCTGCCGCTAACACAGTGAAGAGCCTGGATGCACTCGAGCCATGAATGAGGAGTTCATTTCCCTTGCGCGCATAGCCCACTGGAATTACCACGGGAATGTCTGAATCCATGATGCCGATGTGGGCAACAAACCCTGCGTCAAGAACTGCATCAAGACTTTCCCGGTCTGTCAGCGCTTTCTCAGGGAGTCGGCGGACGCGGGTGAGATCTGATTCCCTTGCTCCAGACGACGTCACAGGATCTCGAGCGCTCCCGTTAACACCGAACGCAATTTCTGCTCAATCTCATCAAACTCAGTTTGACCGATAATGAGTGGGGGAGCAAGTTGGATGACCGGGTCGCCTCGGTCGTCTGCCCGGCAGTAGAGGCCATGGTCAAAAAGCGCCTTGGAGAGATAACCGCGTAGGAGCCTCTCACTCTCTGCCTCGTCGAAAGTTTCTCGAGTGGCCTTGTCTTTCACCAATTCAATTCCATAGAAATAGCCGGCACCGCGGACATCGCCGACAATTGGCAGGTCATACAGCTTCTCCAGAGTGCGACGGAAATTTCCTTCATTCTCGACCACATTCTGATTCAAACCCTCACGTTCGAAAATGTCGAGGTTAGCCATGGCCACGGCGGCAGAGACCGGATGCCCTCCCCAGGTGTAACCATGCAGAAACGCGGTCGTACCTTTCTTAAAGGGTTCAAAAAGACGATCACTAGCGATCATGGCGCCGAGTGGCGAGTAGCCCGAGGTCATGCCTTTAGCGCACGTGATGATGTCGGGGGTTACTCCAAATCGATTGATGGCGAAATAGTCTCCGATGCGACCAAAAGCCGTGATGGTTTCATCTGCCACCATAAGTACGTCGTATTCGTCGCAGATTTCACGCACTCGTTCAAGGTATCCGGGGGGAGGGGGGAAACACCCGCCCGAGTTCTGAACCGGTTCAACGAAAACAGCTGCGACACTATCTGGGCCCTCGAACTCAATGGCTTCTGCGATTCGATTGGCCGCCCAGAGCCCAAATGCCTTTTCATCTCCTCGGAATTCCTCTGGGGCACGGTAGAAGTTTGTGTTAGGCACTTTGACACCACCGGGTACCAGTGGTTCGAATGGAATTTTGGCAACGGGAATGCCCGTAATGCTCAACGCACCATGTGGTGTGCCGTGATAGGCAATGGATCGGCTAATTACCTTGTGCTTGGTGGGTTTGCCGGTTAATTTGAAAAACTGCTTTGCCAACTTCCATGCCGTTTCGACTGCTTCGCCACCACCGGATGTGAAGAAGACTCGGTTGAGATCACCGGGAGCCATATGGGCTAAACGTTCAGCAAGAAGTACTGCTTGGGGGTGGGCGTAGGACCAGATGGGGAAAAAGGCTAGCTGTTCAGCCTGCTTGGCGGCGGCTTCGGCGAGCTCCTGTCGGCCGTGGCCTGCCTGCACAACGAAGAGACCTGAGAGACCATCGAAATACTTGTTCCCTTGGTCATCCCATATGTATGCACCTTTGCCAGCGGTGATGATGGGGACATGACCACCGTCGTAATACGTCGAGTGTCGCGTGAAGTGCATCCACAGGTGATCCCGCGCTTTGTCAGCAAGGTTGTCATGTCCTGGCTCAGTGATGTATTGCGGTGTTGTTGTCATCGTGTTCCCCAAGTGTAGGTTTGTTTGCGTAATTTCAGATACATGAAGGTTTCGGTGTCAAGCACTCCCGGAGTGGTGCGAATCTGGCGGTTAACCACATCAAGCAGGTGATCGTCATCTTCGGTGACGCATTCAGCCAGAATGTCGTATTTTCCCGCGACCAAGACCATGTAGGCGATCTCTGGAAGTTTCTCTAATTTGTCGGCTACCGCCTCCACATCTCCTGTAATCGAAATTCCGACCATGGCAGATCGTGTAAATCCAACTTGGGTTGGATCCGTAACCGCCACAATCTGCATAACGCCGGTGTCATGCAGCTTCTGCACCCGTTGACGAACAGCTGCCTCGGATAGGCCCACAGCCTTAGCGATTGTCGAATACGGTCGCCGTCCATCCTGCTGCAGTTGCTCGATAATCGCCCTCGAGGGATCGTCAAGTGCTGCGGTGGACTTTCGGTGGCGGGCCATGTCACCATCCTGTGGCATGAGACCGCGCTTGGCAAGTAAATCCGCAAAAATAACGAGATAAATCTACGAATATCGAAGTTATATTGAATTATTACTACCGAATACATGGTTTCCCGAGTAGGCTCAACATAACAATCAGGCTATTTGGAGGTGTCCCCATGGCAACAGAACTACAAAATTTCATTGGTGGTGAGTTTGTCGCCCCCCGTGACGGTGCGGTGACCGAACTCGTTAACCCGACCACGGGAGAAGTATTCGCAACCGCTCCGCTGTCGGGTGCTGCCGATATTGACCACGCCTATCAGAGCGCAGCCACGGCATTTCAGTCCTGGAAAAATACAACTCCCTCGGAGCGGCAGCAAGCATTACTCGCCATCGCGCAAGTTTTTGAGGATCATGCTGAGGAACTCGTTGCAGTCGAGAGTGAAAACACCGGAAAGCCGATTGCTGTGACCATGGCGGAAGAAATCCCGCCGATGGTGGACCAAATCCGGTTCTTTGCCGGCGCAGCCCGCATTCTCGAGGGCAAGTCGGCAGGTGAATACATGCAAGGTTTCACCTCCATGATTCGACGTGAGCCGGTAGGTGTCATTGGGCAAGTCACACCATGGAATTACCCCATGATGATGGCCGTTTGGAAATACATCCCTGCCATAGCTGCAGGGAACACTGTTGTCCTCAAGCCCAGTGACACAACACCGGCTTCAACTCTGAAAATGGCCGAATTGATTGCCCAATCGGGTGCATTGCCTGATGGTGTGCTCAATGTCGTGTGTGGCGACCGCGATACAGGGCGGGAATTAGTGGAGCACAAGATCCCGCAGATGGTTTCCATAACAGGCTCGGTTCGAGCGGGGATGCAGGTCGCAACTTCCGCGGCGCTGGACGTAAAACGAGTGCATTTGGAACTTGGTGGGAAGGCTCCGGTTGTTGTTTTTGACGATGCAGACATCGAGGCAGCTGCAGAGTGGTTAGCGGTTGCAGGTTTCTTCAACGCTGGCCAGGACTGTACTGCGGCAACTCGGATGCTGGTAGCTCCTCGGATTTACGATGACTTTGTTGCCGCCATGGCTGAGCAGGCCGTTGGGACAGCAACGACATTTGAGGAGGGTCCAGGTGGCGAGGGTCTTGTCCCTCCAGTAAATAACGTGCACCAAATGGACCGAGTTTTAGGATTTCTGGAACGTGCACCGAAGCATGCGCAGGTGGTTGCTGGCGGTTCTCGCCAGGGTGATCGAGGCTTCTTCATTTCTCCAACCGTCGTCGCCGGGCTTCACCAGGAAGACGAAATGATTCAGAACGAAATATTCGGTCCAGTGATCACGATTCAAAAGTTCGACGACGAAGCACAGGCCTTGTCTTATGCCAATGGCGTGAATTACGGCTTAGCATCGTCAGTCTGGACAAAAGACTTTGGTCGAGCAATGCGGATGGCAAAAGGACTTGATTTCGGGTGTGTGTGGATTAACACCCACATTCCACTGGTGGCGGAAATGCCCCATGGTGGTTTCAAGCATTCGGGATATGGCAAGGATCTGTCCATGTATGGGTTCGAGGACTACACGCGCATCAAGCATGTCATGGCCAATATTGAGTCGTAGATTCTACGTAGGCAGATAAAACTGTGGGCCTGGGTGGATA
>DIUQ01000046.1 GCA_002422375.1 bacterium UBA6154 | reverse complement strand
TTGACCGACTTAGTTCTATTTGGGTGGAAGGTCAGGTTGCGCAGTATCGACAACGACCGGGTGCATCCGTGCAGTTCATTACCTTGCGGGACATCGATGCTGAGTTCTCCCTCAAAGTGATGATCCCCTCAGCACTCGTGGGCGCCATGCACCCGCCACTCGCTGAAGGTCAGCGAATCATTATTTTTGGTCGCTTCGATTTTTGGGCTAAACAAGGCTCGCTACAAATTATTGCCAAGGAGATCAGAGCCGTCGGTATCGGCGACCTCCTCGCTCAATTGGAAGCGCTCAAAAACAAACTTCTGGCTGAGGGTCTCTTTGCACCCGAACGCAAGAAGCCCATTCCTTTCCTCCCTCGCCGGATTGGACTTATCACCGGGCGCCAGAGCGATGCCAAGCACGACATCTTGGTGAACACGCGCAACAGGTGGCCGGCCGCCGACTTCGAGATTCGTGAAGTGGCCGTCCAAGGAGTTGCTGCCGTGCCCGAGATCATTCAGGCTTTGACGGACCTAGATTCCCTCGGGCTCGACGTGATTGTGATTGCGCGGGGTGGGGGAAGCATGGAAGATCTACTCCCCTTCAGCAACGAGGCATTGATGAGGGCCGTGTCCCTCGCAGCCACACCCATTGTTAGCGCCATTGGCCACGAACAAGACACGCCAATTTTGGATTTCGTGGCCGACCTGCGAGCCTCGACTCCTACTGATGCCGCCAAAAGAATTGTCCCCTCACTCGCGGAAGAACAATCCCTCATTCGTGACTTACGTCAGCGCACCCAGCGCGCCGTGCTCAATTCACTGGAACTTCATGCGGTCCGCCTGGCCGACATGAGAAGCAGAATAAAACAGCGCATGATCCACCAGCTCGACTCGGAGCAGCGAGCGGTCGAGCATCTGAGGAGTCACATCAGGTCCCTCTCCCCTTCCGCAACCATGGAACGCGGTTATTCGATCGTATTGACGTCCACCGGCGAGATTGTCCGCGATCCTGCACAACTGGCCATCGGTGATTACCTCGATGTTCGAGTAGCACATGGCCAACTCACTGCACAGAGAACGGAGCCCATCAATGCCCAAAAAGCCTGAACTCACCTATGAAGAAGCACGGGATCAACTGAGTGCCATAGCAACCCAATTGGAGCGAGGAAACATCAGTCTTGAGGAGTCGCTGGCCCTTTGGGAACAGGGCGAAAAACTCGCCACCATCTGTGACGAGTGGCTGAACAACGCCCGCAACGCGGTGACGGGAACACCGACCGAGGAATAACTCAGTCAGTTGTGACCGGTTTCAATGACTCCACCGCGGCAATGAGATCAGCTCGTGTGCCCGTTCCCTGAACAATTGTGGTGACTCCGTCAGACATATGTAAGAGCGAATTGCCACTCTCTGCTTCAAAGTACTGCCAATCCTGTCCATTAATGACCAGGAGATCAGCCACGGCACCGTTGTCGGTCTCCGCCGCGAGGAAGGTCGGGTTGTCCGCCACCGACTGCGTGATCTGCAGGTAGTTATCACCCTGAGTTACGTACCCGACATGCCAGACGGACCGTTCCGCGGATTCCGGGGTGGGTTGCCAGCGCACACTCGTCGGGCGCAATTGTGGCAACGCCGGAACAAGAATGGGAAAGTCCGCCTGGGCCGTGGCAATCAGGGCAAGCGGTGCCACATCAACAACTCGAACGGGATCTGGATCGGGGCGCCAGGTCACCAACAGAATGGCACCCACGACCGCCAACACGACCGCCATGGATCGAACCATGTCCCCCACCGATTGCCGCATGCGAGCATTCGGCTTGCCGGTTGGTTGTGGCGTGGTCATAACCCAATAATGGAGTATTTGATCGACCTCAGCACTTTCGGCACCGATACGCTCAGGGCATGAGTGCTTCCATGAGCGATTCCCAGCCCGAAGTTCCCGAGCGCAACCTCGCCATGGAGCTGGTACGCGTCACCGAGGCCGCCGCCATGGCCGCCGCGCGTTGGGTGGGTCGCGGGGACAAGAACGGGGCCGACGGCGCCGCTGTCAACGCCATGCGGACCCTCGTCAGCAGTGTCTCCATGAACGGCCTCGTTGTTATTGGCGAAGGCGAGAAGGACGAAGCCCCCATGCTCTTTAACGGAGAGCAGGTCGGGGACGGATCAGGCCCGGCAACCGATGTCGCCGTGGACCCGATCGACGGAACAACGCTGGCTGCCAAGGGTATGCCCAATGCAATTTCCGTGATCGCCGTTGCAGAACACGGCTCCATGTTTGACCCCAGCGCTGTGTTCTACATGAAGAAACTTGTCGTTGGGCCTGAGTCCGCGGGCAAAGTGGATATTGACGCTCCGGTTGCGTGGAATCTGGAACAAGTGGCACAAGCCAAAGGCGAATCCATTGCTGATCTAACTGTGTGTGTCCTGGACAGGCCACGTCACGACTCACTGGCACAGGAAATCCGCGAAGCAGGTGCACGCATCAAGTTCATCACAGATGGCGACGTCGCCGGTGCGGTCATGGCTGCACGTGAGGGCACCGGCGTGGACATTCTGATGGGCATTGGTGGCACACCTGAGGGAATCATTACCGCGTGCGCCATGACCTGCCTCGGTGGGGAAATCCAAGGCAAACTCTGGCCCATTGACGACCAGGAGAAACTAAAGGCGCTTGAAGCCGGACATGATCTCACGCGAGTCCTGACCACAACGGATCTCGTGACAGGTGACAATAACTTTTTCTGTGCCACAGGCATCACAGATGGCGAGCTGCTCGAAGGCGTCCGATACACGCCCAACGGACCAACAACTCATTCCATTGTCATGCGGAGTAAAAGCGGAACAATCCGTGAGATCAAGAGTGAACATCGAATTGCAAAACTTTCTCGCTATGCAGCCGTGAACTTCACAGGGACTAACTAGGCCATGTCAGAAGTCTTTGCCACCCGGCTGGCCCGCTACGGTCCTGACATTCGCTCGGGTCTCACTGACCTCTACTGCGAAGACGTAGATCACATTTACGCCCGCGTCATTGCGCTAGCTCACGACACGTACACGGCGCGCAGCTCAGCACTAAAGCAGCGGGACATTCAACAGCCTGAGGATTGGTTTCAAAGCGAGAAAGCCATTGGCTACGTTGCCTACACGGATAGGTTTGCCGGCACGCTATCCGGTGTAGAACAGAAGATTCCGTATCTCACGTCACTCGGAGTTACGTATCTGCATCTCATGCCACTCTTGAAGCCGCGACCCGGTGAGAATGACGGTGGTTATGCCGTGATGGATTTCCGCAACGTGGCGCCCGAGCTCGGAACAATTCGCGATCTCGCGAAATTAGCGCAGTCACTACATGACAACAACATCACGCTGACCATTGACCTTGTTCTCAATCACGTGGCCATGGAACACGAGTGGGCTGTCAAGGCACGCAGCGGCGATACCAAATACAAGGACTATTTTTATATATTCCCTGATCGCGAAATGCCCGATCGTTTTGAGGAATCACTCCCCGAGGTCTTCCCTGATTTCGCCCCGGGCAACTTCACCTGGAATGACGAACTGAATGGGTGGGTATGGACAACGTTTAACTCATATCAGTGGGATGTGAACTGGTCCAATCCTGACGTACTGCTGGAGTTTCTCGACATTATTGGTTACCTTGCCAACACGGGAGTGGACTGCCTTCGACTTGATGCGATTGCCTTTCTGTGGAAGCGCATGGGGACATCCAGTCAGAATCAATCGGAAGTCCACAGCATCACCCAGGTTCTGCGCGCATTCGCGCGGATTGTGGCTCCATCGATGATCTTCCAGGCAGAGGCAATTGTCGGTCCGAACGATGTCGGTGCCTACTTAGGTGAGGGACGATTCACCGGCAAGGTCAGTGATGTCGCCTATCACAACTCACTGATGGTCCAGATCTGGTCGGCCTTTGCCGCGCGCGATGCCCGCCTCATGGATATTTCACTCAACAGATTCGCCGAATTACCACCGGGAACTGCATGGACTACATACCTGCGGTGCCATGACGACATTGGTTGGGCCATTGACGACTCCGATGCTGGCGCCCTGGGGTGGAGTGGATTTGGTCACCGCTCTTTCTTAGCGGATTTTTATAGCGGTAACTTTGATGATTCCTTTGCTCGCGGCCTGGTGTTCCAAGAGAACCCCGCGACCGGGGATCGCCGGATCTCAGGAAGCGCCGCCAGTCTGGCGGGACTTGAATCAGCCCTGGCATTACCTGCCGGCCCACGTCGAGCTGCGGCCATTGCCCTAGCCTGCGATCGACTGCTCTGCGGTTATGCCATTGTTTGTGGATTTGGTGGGATTCCACTTCTGTACATGGGCGACGAATGGGGTCTGCTCAATGACTACGAATTTGCGGGCCGCCCAGCAGAAGCAGCAGACAACAGGTGGGCGCACCGGCCGTATATGCCTACTTTCGATGCCCTAGATGCGGAGCAACGAGCTATTGCCCACACCCTGTCTGCTGGGTTTATTCGCTTGGCGTCTGCCCGAACTTCACTCCCGCAACTACACGCCACCCAAAAAACCGTGGTCGGCAGCACATCCGATCAGGCCGTTTTCTATGTTCTTCGAGAAGGCGCGCGTGGACAACTACTCGAGGTGTACAACATCAGCCCCGACACCGTGGTGATTCCCTCATCGAATCTCCCATGGCAGGTTCAACCCAATGACCTGATCAGCGGGGACAGTGTTGCCGGTGGTGACGAGTTACACATACCGCCTTATGCCCATTGGTGGTTATTGCCTCTGTAGCGAATTAGGCTTATGGAGTGAGCGAATTTTTCTATCAGGACATGCTGCCGCAGGGCGAAGATTCGACTGACTATCGACTTCTCACAACCGAGGGTGTCGGCACGGTCACACTGGGAGACCGGGAATTTCTCACGGTGGAGCCCGAAGCGCTCACCAATCTCACGTACACGGCCATGCGAGACATCTCGCACCTCTTGCGACCCGAGCACCTAGCCCAGCTCCGTCGCATTCTTGACGACCCAGAGTCCAGCCCCAATGATCGATTTGTTGCATTGGATTTACTCAAGAACGCGAATATTGCCGCGGGTGGTGTTCTGCCCATGTGTCAGGACACCGGCACAGCGATCATTATGGGTAAACGTGGACAGAACGTGATTACCCCCGGCAATGATGCTGAAGCAATTTCCCGCGGCGTCTACAACGCGTTCACCCAATTGAATCTGCGTTACTCCCAACTCTCTCCCTTGTCCATGTGGGAGGAGCGAAACACCGGTACCAATCTGCCGGCGCAAATTGAACTCTACTCGGATCCGGGGAAAAACCTGTCCTACGAGTTTCTGTTTATGGCCAAAGGTGGTGGCAGTGCGAATAAGAGTTTCCTCTATCAGGAGACAGCTGCACTTCTCAATCCCACCGCGTTCGCTGCGTTTCTTGACGAGAAGCTTCGTAGCATTGGTACGGCAGCGTGCCCGCCGTACCACTTGGCAATTGTGGTGGGTGGAACGAGTGCCGAATTCGCCCTGAAGACCGCCAAGCTCGCCTCGGCGCACTATCTGGACGGGTTACCTGTTCACGGAACCGACCAAGGCCANNTTTGGTATCGGTGCCCAATTTGGTGGGAAGTACTTCTGCCATGACGTGCGGGTGATTCGCCTGCCGCGGCATGGCGCCTCCTTACCCGTTGCCATTGCTGTTTCCTGTTCGGCGGATCGTCAGGCAAAGGCAAAAATCACTCCGAGTGGTATCTACTTAGAGCAGTTGGAAACAGATCCCGCCCACTTTTTGCCGGACATTACCGACGAACATCTTGATGACACTGTGGTCACCATTGACCTGAATCAACCCATGCCCGAGATCCTTCGATCTCTCAGCGCACTACCGATTCGCACTCGAGTGTCGCTGACTGGTCCGTTGATCGTTGCCCGGGACTTGGCACATGCTCGAATCAAAGCGGCACTTGATCGGGGTGAACCCATGCCGCAATACATGCGTGATCACGCGGTGTATTACGCCGGGCCAGCCAAGACACCCCAGGGCATGGCGTCTGGATCATTCGGACCCACCACGGCAGGGCGCATGGACACCTACGTGGATCAATTTCAAAAGGCTGGTGGTTCCATGGTGATGTTGGCTAAAGGCAACCGCAGTGCCGCTGTAACGCAGGCTTGTGACGTGAATGGTGGCTTCTATCTCGGCTCGATTGGTGGCCCCGCCGCGCGATTGGCCCAAGACAACATCACCAAGGTAGACGTTCTTGATTTCCCTGAGTTGGGAATGGAAGCCGTGTGGAAAATTGAGGTGAAAGACTTCCCCGCCTTTATTGTGGTTGACGACAAGGGCAATGATTTTTTTGCTGAGACCCTGCGTCCGATCGCGACAACTATCCCGGTAGGTCCACCCCGGTGATCTATCTCTAGCAGGAACGCCCGCCACCGCTCCAATGATTGGAGCCCCGCCCATTGGCCCAGATAGTCCAAAAAGCGCGGTCCTGCCAATAGCGGTTCCACTGGTTCATGGGCTTTTTGCGTAATTCCTTGACCAACTCGACACCCACGTCGCCCATTTCCTTTTTCACCTCAGACTGCATCATCCAGGTGGCTCCGCGAGCAAGGGCGCTGGAAAATTGATAGGCACCCCGATACAAGCCTCCGGCGCTTTCCGCCTTGTAGTTGTGGTGTGCCTCACGCTTACTAATGCATCGCCGACGATCCTCTTTGGCTGGCATAAACCATTTCCCACGGTAGAGACTGGGGATAAAGCCCTTCAGGTCGTTGGACTGCTCTGACCCAAAAGCGTGAGCTGTTTCAATCGCAATGCGCAGTTGGCGGTCGCTGTCTGCCGCTTCCGGATTCACCGCGAACTCTTCATTGCCGGCATCTCCGGCTGGGACTGCATCTCCGGCAACACTGTCCTCGGGGGTCACGGGAACCGTGTCGTCTGCTTGGGCTGACACCGGAACGGTGAGGGCAAGGAGGAGAGGAGCAATCACGAGCGGAAGTCTGCTGGCAAAGCCACGCCGTTGAACGCTTGTGCGCATTCGCGATACCTCCTCTGCCACCGTGGGACCAAAATGACCCGTCCTACGGTGCCTCAAAGTCACGAATTTGTCACATGCAGACATGGTGGTAAAGGTCACGATCGCCCGATTCCACGGTGCAGCACCAGCTAATTGTGACCTAGATCACAGCACGTACTCCCGGCGACTACCCGATTCCATCCTCTAATAGGTCGGTCACCAATGCGGCAATATCGGATCGTTCACTGCGCGTCAGGGTGACGTGGGCAAAGAGCGGGTGCCCCTTGAGCTTCTCCACCACGGCCACCACCCCATCAAAGCGCCCGACGCGCAGGTTGTCCCGTTGGGCAATGTCATGGGTGAGAACGACCCGGGAATCAGTGCCAATGCGCGAGAGAACGGTGAGCAATACATTGCGCTCGAGTGACTGGGCTTCCTCGACAATAACAAAGGCGTCATGCAAGCTCCGGCCGCGAATATGGGTGAGGGGAAGTACCTCCAGCATGCCCCGGTCGGTTATTTCGTCCACTACTTCCTGGGTGGTGAT
>DIUQ01000045.1 GCA_002422375.1 bacterium UBA6154 | reverse complement strand
TTGACCGACTTAGTTCTATTTGGGTAGAAGGTCAGGTTGCGCAGTATCGACAACGACCGGGTGCATCCGTGCAGTTCATTACCTTGCGGGACACCGATGCTGAGTTCTCCCTCAAAGTGATGATCCCCTCAGCACTCGTGGGCGCCATGCACCCGCCACTCGCTGAAGGTCAGCGAATCATTATTTTTGGTCGCTTCGATTTTTGGGCCAAACAAGGCTCGCTACAAATTATTGCCAAGGAGATCAGAGCCGTCGGTATCGGCGACCTCCTCGCGCAATTGGAAGCGCTCAAAAACAAACTTCTGGCTGAGGGTCTCTTTGCGCCCGAACGCAAGAAGCCCATTCCTTTCCTCCCTCGCCGGATTGGACTAATCACCGGGCGCCAGAGCGATGCCATGCACGACATCTTGGTGAACACGCGCAACAGGTGGCCGGCCGCCGACTTCGAAATTCGTGAAGTGGCCGTCCAAGGGGTTGCTGCTGTACCCGAGATCATCCAGGCTTTGACGGACCTAGATTCCCTCGGGCTCGACGTGATTGTGATTGCACGCGGCGGGGGAAGCATGGAAGATCTACTCCCCTTCAGCAACGAGGCATTGGTTAGGGCCGTGTCCCTCGCAACCACACCCATTGTTAGCGCCATTGGCCACGAACAAGATACGCCACTTCTGG
This sequence comes from bacterium UBA6154, assembly GCA_002422375.1. The sequence goes on along the minus strand of DIUQ01000045.1, from coordinate 20,512 downwards.
ATTTTGTCGCCGACCTGCGAGCCTCGACTCCTACTGATGCCGCCAAAAGAATTGTCCCTTCACTCGCGGAGGAACAATCCCTCATTCGTGACTTACGTCAGCGCACCCAGCGCGCCGTGCTCAACTCACTGGAACTTCATGCGGTCCGCCTGGCGGACATGAGAAGCAGAATGAGACAACGCATGATCCACCAGCTCGACTCGGAGCAGCGAGCGGTGGAGCATCTGAGGAATCACATCAGATCCCTCTCTCCTTCCGCAACTATGGAACGCGGTTATTCGATCGTATTAACGTCCACCGGCGAGATTGTCCGCGATCCTGCACAACTGGCCATCGGTGATTACCTGGATGTTCGGGTAGCACATGGCCGCCTCACCGCACAGAGAACGGAGCCCCTCGATGCCCAAAAAGCCTGAACTCACCTATGAAGAAGCACGGGATCAACTGAGTGCCATAGCAACCCAATTGGAGCGTGGAAACATCAGTCTTGAGGAGTCGCTGGCTCTGTGGGAACAGGGCGAAAAGCTCGCCACCATCTGTGACGAGTGGCTGACCAACGCCCGCAACGCGGTGACGGGAACACCGACCGAGGAATAACTCAGTCAGTTGTGACCGGTTTCAATGACTCCACCGCGGCAATGAGATCAGCTCGTGTGCCCGTTCCCTGAACAACTGTGGTGACTCCGTCAGACATATGTAATAGCGAATTGCCACTCTCTGCTTCAAAGTACTGCCAATCCTGTCCATTAATGACCAGGAAATTAGCCACGGCACCGTTGTCGGTCTCCGCCGCGAGGAAGGCTGGGTTGTCGGCCACCGACTGCGTGATCTGCAGGTAGTTATCACCCTCAGTTACATACCCGACATGCCAGACGGACCGTTCCGCGGATTCCGGGGTGGGTTGCCAGCGCACACTCGTAGGACGCAATTGTGGCAACGCGGGGACAAGAATGGGAAAGTCCGACTGGGCCGTGGCAATCAGGGCAAGCGGTGCCACATCAACAACACGAACTGGATCTGGATCGGGGCGCCAGGTCACCAACAGAATGGCACCCACGACCGCCAACACGACCGCCATGGAACGAACCATGTCCCCCACCGATTGCCGCATGCGAGCATTCGGCTTGCCGGTTGGTTGTGGCGTGGTCATGACCCAATAATGGAGTATTTGATCGACCTCAGCACTTTCGGCACCGATACGCTCAGGGTATGAGCACTTCCATGAGCGATTCCCAGCCCGAAGTTCCCGAGCGCAACCTCGCCATGGAACTGGTACGCGTTACCGAGGCCGCCGCCATGGCCGCCGCGCGGTGGGTGGGTCGCGGGGACAAGAACGGGGCCGACGGCGCCGCTGTCAACGCCATGCGGACCCTCGTCAGCAGTGTCTCCATGAACGGCCTCGTTGTTATTGGCGAAGGCGAGAAGGACGAAGCCCCCATGCTCTTTAACGGAGAGCAGGTCGGGGACGGATCAGGCCCCGCAACCGATGTCGCGGTGGACCCTATCGACGGAACAACGCTGGCTGCCAAGGGTATGCCCAATGCCATTTCCGTGATCGCCGTTGCAGAACACGGCTCCATGTTTGACCCCAGCGCTGTGTTCTACATGAAGAAACTTGTCGTTGGGCCTGAGTCCGCGGGCAAAGTGGATATCGACGCTCCGGTTGCGTGGAATCTGCAACAAGTGGCACAAGCCAAAGGCGAATCCATTGCTGATCTAACCGTGTGTGTCCTGGACAGACCACGTCACGACTCACTGGCACAGGAAATCCGCGAAGCAGGTGCACGCATCAAGTTCATTACGGACGGAGACGTAGCCGGCGCGGTCATGGCGGCACGTGAGGGCACCGGCGTGGACATTCTGATGGGCATTGGTGGCACACCTGAGGGAATCATTACCGCGTGCGCCATGACCTGCCTCGGTGGGGAAATCCAGGGCAAACTCTGGCCAGTTGACGACCAGGAGAAACTAAAGGCGCTTGAAGCCGGACATGACCTCACGCGAGTCCTGACCACAACGGATCTCGTGACAGGTGACAACAACTTTTTCTGTGCCACAGGCATCACAGATGGCGAGCTCCTCGAAGGCGTCCGATACACGCCCAACGGACCAACAACACATTCCATTGTTATGCGGAGTAAAAGCGGAACAATCCGTGAGATCAAGAGTGAACATCGAATTGCAAAACTTTCTCGCTATGCAGCCGTGAACTTCACTGGGACTAATTAGGCCATGTCAGAAGTCTTTGCCACCCGGCTGGCGCGCTACGGTCCTGATATTCGCTCGGGTCTCACTGACATCTACTGCGAAGACGTAGATCACATTTACGCCCGCGTCATTGCGCTAGCTCACGACACGTATAGGGCGCGCCGTTCAGCACTTAAGCAACGGGACATTCAACAGCCTGAGGATTGGTTTCAAAGCGAGAAAGCCATTGGCTACGTTGCCTACACGGATAGGTTTGCCGGCACACTAGCCGGTGTAGAACAGAAGATTCCGTATCTCACGTCACTCGGAGTTACGTATCTGCATCTCATGCCACTCTTGAAACCGCGACCCGGTGAAAATGATGGTGGTTATGCAGTTATGGATTTCCGCAACGTGGCGCCCGAGCTCGGAACAATTCGCGATCTCGCGAAATTAGCGCAGTCACTACATGACAACAACATCACGCTGACCATTGACCTTGTTCTCAATCACGTGGCCATGGAACACGAGTGGGCTGTCAAGGCACGCAGCGGCGATACCAAATACAGGGACTATTTTTATGTATTCCCTGATCGCGAAATGCCCGATCGTTTTGAGGAATCACTCCCCGAGGTATTTCCTGATTTCGCCCCGGGCAACTTCACCTGGAATGACGAACTGAATGGGTGGGTATGGACAACGTTTAACTCGTATCAGTGGGATGTGAACTGGTCCAACCCTGACGTACTGCTGGAGTTTCTCGACATTATTGGTTACCTTGCCAATACGGGAGTGGACTGCCTTCGACTTGATGCGATTGCCTTTCTGTGGAAGCGCATGGGGACATCCAGTCAGAATCAATCGGAAGTCCACAGCATCACCCAGGTTCTGCGCGCATTCGCCCGGATTGTGGCTCCATCCATGATCTTCCAAGCGGAGGCAATTGTCGGGCCGAATGACGTCGGTGCCTACTTAGGTGAGGGACGATTCACCGGCAAGGTCAGTGACGTCGCCTATCACAACTCACTGATGGTCCAGATCTGGTCTGCTTTTGCCGCGCGCGATGCCCGTCTCATGGATATTTCACTCAACAGATTCGCTGAGTTACCACCGGGAACTGCGTGGACTACATACCTACGGTGCCATGACGACATTGGTTGGGCCATTGACGACTCCGATGCTGGCGCCCTGGGTTGGAGTGGATTTGGTCACCGCTCTTTCTTAGCGGATTTTTATAGCGGTAACTTTGATGATTCCTTTGCTCGCGGTCTGGTGTTCCAAGAGAACCCCGCGACCGGGGATCGCCGNNCCACGTCGAGCTGCGGCCATTGCCCTAGCCTGCGATCGACTGCTCTGCGGTTATGCCATTGTTTGTGGATTTGGTGGGATTCCACTTCTGTACATGGGCGACGAATGGGGTCTGCTCAATGACTACGAATTTGCGGGCCGCCCAGCAGAAGCAGCCGACAACAGGTGGGTGCACCGGCCGTATATGCCTACTTTCGATGCCCTAGATGCGGAGCAACGCGCTATTGCCCACACCTTGTCTGCTGGGTTTATTCGTTTGGCTTCTGCCCGAACGTCACTCCCGCAACTACATGCCGCCCAAAAAACCGTGGTCGGCAGCACATCCGACCAGGCCGTTTTCTATGTTCTTCGCGAGGGTGCGCGTGGACAACTACTCGAGGTGTACAACATCAGCCCCGACGCCGTGGTGATTCCCTCATCGAATCTCCCATGGCAGGTTCAACCCATTGACCTGATCAGCGGGGACAGTGTTGCCGGTGGTGACGAGTTACACATACCGCCTTATGCCCATTGGTGGTTATTGCCTCTGTAGCGAATTAGGCTTATGGAGTGAGCGAATTTTTCTATCAGGACATGCTGCCGCTGGGTGAAGACTCGACTGACTATCGACTTCTCACAACCGAGGGTGTCGACACGGTCACACTGGGTGACCGGGAATTTCTCACGGTGGAGCCCGAAGCGCTCACCAATCTCACGTACACGGCCATGCGAGACATCTCGCACCTCTTGCGGCCCGAGCACCTAGCCCAGCTCCGTCGCATTCTTGACGACCCAGAGTCCAGCCCCAATGATCGATTTGTTGCATTGGATTTACTCAAGAACGCGAATATTGCCGCGGGTGGTGTTCTGCCCATGTGTCAGGACACCGGCACAGCGATCATTATGGGTAAACGTGGACAGAACGTGATTACCCCCGGCAATGATGCTGAAGCCATTTCCCGCGGCGTCTACAACGCGTTCACCCAACTGAATCTGCGTTACTCCCAACTCTCTCCCTTGTCCATGTGGGAGGAGCGAAACACCGGTACCAATCTGCCGGCGCAAATTGAACTGTATTCAGATCCGGGGAAAAACCTGTCCTACGAGTTTCTATTTATGGCCAAGGGTGGTGGCAGTGCTAATAAGAGTTTCCTCTACCAAGAGACAGCTGCACTTCTCAATCCCACCGCGTTCGCAACGTTTCTTGACGAGAAGCTTCGTAGCATTGGCACGGCAGCGTGCCCGCCGTACCACTTGGCAATTGTGGTGGGTGGAACGAGTGCCGAATTCGCCCTCAAGACCGCCAAACTCGCCTCGGCGCACTATCTGGACGGGTTACCTGTTCACGGAACCGACCAAGGCCATGGATACCGAGATCTGGCCATGGAACATGAAGTACACCTCATGACACAGAACTTTGGTATCGGTGCCCAATTTGGTGGGAAGTACTTCTGCCATGACGTGCGGGTGATTCGCCTGCCGCGGCATGGCGCCTCCTTACCCGTTGCCATTGCTGTTTCCTGTTCGGCGGATCGTCAGGCAAAGGCAAAAATCACTCCGAGTGGTATCTACCTAGAGCAGTTGGAAACGGATCCCGCTCACTATTTACCGGACATTACCGACGAACATCTTGATGACACTGTGGTCACCATTGACCTGAATCAACCCATGCCCGAGATTCTTCGATCTCTCAGCGCATTACCGATTCGCACTCGGGTATCGCTGACCGGTCCGTTGATCGTTGCCCGGGACTTGGCACATGCTCGGATCAAAGCGGCACTTGATCGGGGTGAACCCATGCCGGAATACATGCGCGATCACGCGGTGTATTACGCCGGGCCGGCCAAGACACCCCAGGGCATGGCGTCTGGATCATTCGGACCCACCACGGCAGGGCGCATGGACACCTACGTGGATCAATTTCAAAAGGCAGGTGGTTCCATGGTGATGTTGGCTAAAGGCAACCGCAGTGCCGCTGTAACGCAGGCTTGTGAGGTGAATGGTGGCTTCTATCTCGGCTCGATTGGTGGCCCCGCCGCGCGTTTGGCCCAGGACAACATCACCAAGGTGGACGTTCTTGATTTCCCTGAGTTGGGAATGGAAGCCGTGTGGAAAATTGAGGTGAAAGACTTCCCCGCCTTTATTGTGGTTGACGACAAGGGCAATGATTTTTTTGCTGAGACCCTGCGTCCGATCGCGACAACTATTCCGGTGGGTCCACCCCGGTGATCTATCTCTAGCAGGAACGCCCGCCACCGTGCCAGTGATTGGCGCCCCGCCCATTGGCCCAGATAGTCCAAAACGCGCGGTCCTGCCAATAGCGGTTCCACTGGTTCATGGGCTTTTTGCGTAATTCCTTGACCAACTCGACACCCACCTCGCCCATTTCCTTTTTCACCTCAGACTGCATCATCCAGGTGGCTCCACGGGCAAGGGCGCTAGAAAATTGATAGGCACCCCGATACAAGCCTCCGGCGCTTACCGCTTTGTAGTTGTGGTGTGCCTCGCGCTTACTAATGAATCGCCGACGATCCTCTTTGGCTGGCATAAACCATTTCCCACGGTAGAGACTGGGGATAAAGCCCTTCAGGTCGTTGGACTGCTCTGACCCAAAAGCGTGAGCTGTCTCAATAGCGATGCGCAGCTGGCGGTCGCTGTCTGCCGCTTCCGGATTCACCGCGAACTCTTCATTGCCGGCGTCTCCGGCTGGGACTGCATCTTCGACAACACTGTCCTCGGTGGTCACGGGAACCGTGTCGTCTGCTTGGGCTGACACCGGAACGGTGAGGGCAAGGAGAAGAGGAGCAATCACGAGCGGAAGTCGGCTGGCCAAGCCACGCCGGTGGACGCTTGTGCGCATTCGCGATACCTCCTCTGCCACTGTGGGACCAAAATGACCCGTCCTACGGTGCCTCAAAGTCACGAATTTGTCACATGCAGACATGGTGGTAAAGGTCACGATCGCCCGATTCCACGGTGCAGCACCAACCAATTGTGACCTAGATCACAGCCTGTATTCCCGGTGACTACCCGATTCCATCCTCTAAAAGGTCGGTCACCAGTGCGGCAATATCGGATCGTTCACTGCGCGTCAGGGTGACGTGGGCAAAGAGCGGGTGCCCCTTGAGCTTCTCCACAACGGCCACCACCCCATCAAAGCGCCCGACGCGCAGGTTGTCCCGTTGGGCAATGTCATGGGTGAGAACGACCCGGGAATCAGTGCCAATGCGCGAGAGAACGGTGAGCAATACATTGCGCTCGAGTGACTGGGCTTCCTCGACAATAACAAAGGCGTCATGCAAGCTCCGGCCGCGAATATGGGTGAGGGGAAGTACCTCCAGCATGCCCCGGTCGGTTATTTCGTCCACTACTTCCTGGGTGGTGATGGCGCCAAGGGTGTCGTAAACCGCCTGACCCCATGGCGACATTTTTTCGTTTTCTGACCCCGGCAAATATCCCAGTTCCTGACCACCAACCGCATAGAGCGGTCGGAAGACAATCACTTTGCGGTGAGCCCGGCGCTCCATGACCGACTCCAAGCCGGCGCACAGTGCGAGGGCGCTTTTACCCGTTCCGGCGCGACCTCCAAGTGACACAATGCCGATCTCGGGGTCCAATAAAATATCGAGTGCAATGCGCTGCTCCGCACTGCGCCCATGCAAACCGAATGCCTCCCGATCACCACGGACAAGTCGAACTTTTTTATCCGGTGTTACTCGACCCAGTGCGCTGCCGCGATCACTGAGTAGCACCAAACCGCAGTGAGTCGGGTAATCAAAACCAGCATCGTGCTCAATAACGCCTTCTTCGTAGAGCGCATCGAGATCTGCCACGTTCATGTCGACCTCAGCCATGCCGGTGTAACCAGACTCAATGACCAGTTCTGCTCGATACTCCTCTGCTGTCAGGCCAACGGAACTGGCCTTGACGCGCATGGGCAAGTCTTTACTGACCAGGACAACGTCGCAGCCTTCCTCAGCAAGGTTTTTTGCGAGCGCCAAGATCCTGGTGTCGTTGTCGCCAAGGCGGAGCCCGTGCGGCAATACCTCAACATTGGTGTGATTCAGTTCAATGCGCAGGGTTCCCCCCGACTCGCCTAATGGAATGGGCGCATCCAGGCGACCATGTTCCACCCGGAGGTCATCGAGTAATCGAAGAGCTTGCCGAGCAAAGTAACCCAACTCCGGGTGGCTTCGCTTGCCTTCCAGCTCGGTCACCACAACAACAGGCAACACCACATCATGTTCGTGGAATCGCAGCAGTGCTTTCGGGTCTGACAGGAGGACGGATGTGTCAAGAACATAGGTCCGGCGGGAGTCAGGCACGCAGTCTCTCCTTCACTGCCCACCCGGAGTTTCGAGAGCCGGATGAGCTACAACGAATCGGTAAGTCACACGCTAGGCGCGGTGTGGCTTATGCCGTCGATTCGACACGCCGCGAACGCAGTGCGATCACCACGACAATGGTCGCGCAGAACATGGCAATGACACCCCGATTCAGGGGAACGAGCGAAGCGAAGGCCGCCCCTAGTGTCCATGCAACGGGAAACCAGGCGACCGACCGAAACCGTTGTAGCCATTCCGGATTGCGCGTTAATAGAGCTGCGGTAGAAAAGCGGACACTGTCGAGATACGGCCCAGTACCAGCGATTATCTGCGCCCTGGTTGAACCCACCATGACAAAAATGGTGCCCAGAACGGCCAACGCCATGGCCGAGGAACTCGTGGAAGCAGCACCCGCCCACCACGGCCCAGAGCCAATCTGAAGTTCACCTGATGTTAACTCTCGCAGCGGCTGCGCAAGGCTCGCACCAGCCAACGCGGTCACCGATAACAGTGCCGCGGCACAGTAGAGCAGCACTCGAGAACCACGCGAAGTGGCAAAGAAGGGAACATAAAACCGAATGGCAATCACCGCGGCAATTCCAATGGCGCACCCAACGAGCGAAAACACGGACAGCGCCGCGGCACCGGGGTCCGCTGCCAACCGCTCCCACATGAGCACCAAGTTTCCGGCCTGGTTAGCGGTGAACACGCCATAGAAACGAAAGTCCACTGCATCCATGGCACCGGCAATCCCAGCGAGGATCAAGATCATGGTGCGCGGGTAGCGAAGTGAGTTGTCAGCGTTGACATCCATGACGCTTTCGGCGGGAGTGGTCATGCTCCGTATCGACGATTTCGTTCGGCGTACGCACGCACTGCGCGCAGGAAGTCAACGTGACGGAAATCCGGCCAGAACGCTTCACAGAAATAGAACTCCGAATGCGCACTTTGCCAGAGTAAGAAACCGGAGAGGCGCTGCTCCCCGGAGGTTCGAATCACCAGGTCAGGATCGGGCTGCCCCTTGGTGTACAGATGTTCAGCAATGTGCTCCACATCTATTACCTGTGCAAGTTCATCTAAGGTTGTTCCTTGAGTTGCATGGTCAGCGAGTAGTGACTTAACCGCATCCACCACTTCCCGGCGACCGCCGTAGCCAACGGCAATATTGACGAGGGAACCATCAATGAATGCGGTTGCTTCTTCTGCTTCTTTGAGAGTGGCTGCCGTGTGCGCGGGAAGCAAGTCCAAAGCTCCAACGGGGTGCAATCTCCACCGGCCCTGGGAAACAAGATTGTTCACCGTCGATTCAATAATGGTCATGAGTTGGTCGAGTTCGGTTTCTGGCCGGGTCAGGTTGTCGGTGGACAGGAGCCACAGGGTGACCACCTCGACTCCGGCTTCGTCGCACCACCCAAGAAAGTCCACGATTTTGTTGGCACCTGCTTGGTGCCCGTGGGCCGAAGTGGAACCCTGGGCGCTCGCCCACCGTCGATTTCCGTCGAGGATCACACCAACATGTCGAGGGATGCGCTCCTGGGGGATCTGAGCGGCGAGCTGGCGTTCGTAGACGCCGTACACCAGATCCTTGATTCCCACGATCCGCCTCTCATTCCGTGCCCAATTCACCCACGTGTCTACCTGGGCGTAACCGAGATTACTCCCCCGGAAGGTCGATCGTGGCTACATCAGGCGCACCCTCAAAAATTCGGCCAACTGCGCCGGCTGCGTGGTGGGAAATTCACAGACTGATCCACGACACACTTGAGCGCCCGGTGGATTCCCCGTAGCCCAGTGAACCTCCGCCGCTAGTGGAGATCGAATGGCTATGCGGGCGTACTCCTCTGCCTGGTCACCAGAAATGGCGACTTCATATGGTCCCTGGGCCAGCGCCCAGAGTGCTACCAGACCCCAGCCCACCGCACGTGGCGCGCGAGGAGCGAACTCAACGAGAACGCCGAGTGCACGTTCAGCCTCCCTGCGCCATGTCTCACTATCGGGGCCCTGCATGGCCGACAACCGGACCAGTGCATTGGCGAGTGCGAACCACCCGGATGGTTCCGCATTGTCACTGAAATCGCGAGGTCGGCGAACGAGTGATTCGGCGTCATTGGCCGTATCAAAAAAACCACCCTCGGGATCGGCGAAATGTGTCACCGCGGAATTCACCAATTCCCGCGCCGTATCCAGCCAGGACGGCTCACCTGTGACTTCATAGAGGGAAATCAGTCCTTCCGCCATGTTGGCGTAGTCATCTAATACACCCGCGTGACGCCCCACTTGTCCGTGCAGGGATGTCCGCGCCAGGGCATCTGCTCGACTGTGCGCACCGTAGTGAACGGCCAGCATGTGCTCTGCAACTGTCCGCGCACTGTCAATCCAGTCCTCACGGTCAAAAATCGCGCCGGATTCCGCCAGTGCCGCAATGGCCAGTCCATTCCACGAGGCCACCACTTTGTCGTCCCTGCCTGGACGAACCCGCGTGTCCTGCTCTGCCACGAGCTGTTCGCGAACAGATAGCCAGTGCGACCAATCCGCTGGATCAGTCAGTAGGCGCAGTGTTGATGTTCCGTGCTCGAATGTCCCTTCCGGCGTTACGGACAACAGTCGAGCAATGTGCTCCACTTCCTGAGTTGGGAGAACTCGGTGTAAATCCTCGGGCGACCAGGCGTAGAACTTGCCCTCAACCCCATCACTATCTGCATCAAGTGCGGACGCGAAGGCACCCTGCTCGGTCTGCAGTTCCCGCAAAAGAAACTCAATGCTCTCGCGCACAACGCGCTCGGCCAATGGATTACCTGTCAAACGCCACCAGTGCGCGTACACCCGAATCAACAACGCATTGTCGTACAGCATCTTTTCGAAGTGGGGAACAATCCACTGCGCGTCCACGCTGTATCGTGCAAAGCCGCCGCGCAGTTGATCGTAGATTCCACCGCGGGCCATGGCCGACAGTGTTGTCTCCGCCATGAGCAATGCGCGTTCACCAACTTCAGCATCCAAGGACATGCGGAGTAGGAACTCCAACACCATGGACGGTGGAAACTTCGGTGCGCCTCCGAAACCACCCTGCACGGGGTCAAAGCTCCCTTCCAGCGCCTCCACCGCCTGGCGCATGATCCCAATTACCTGCTCAGGAGACAGGGATGCAATATCCGTTTCCGAGGAAGACGTGCGGGACCTATTCAGTGCATCGATAATTCGTTGGCCGGCCGCTTTCACTTCGGTCGGGCGCTGCTTCCACGTCTCGGATATGGACACCAGAAGTTGTCCAAAACTTGCTGATCCGTGGCGTGGCTCCGGCGGAAAATATGTGCCGGCATAAAAAGGCTTACCGTCCGAATCCATGAATACCGACATGGGCCAGCCACCGTGTCCGGTCATGGCCACAGTTGCTTCCATGTACACCGAGTCAATATCGGGCCGCTCCTCCCGATCAACTTTGATGCTGACAAAGTTGTCATTGAGATATCGCGCGATCTCCTCGTTCTCAAAGGATTCGTGAGCCATGACATGGCACCAGTGGCACGCTGAATAACCCACACTCAGAAAGATCGGGACATTCCGTTCCTTCGCTTCCGCGAATGCCTCAGGGCTCCACTCCCACCAATGCACAGGGTTATTCGCATGCTGCAGGAGATAGGGACTGGATGAATGCACTAGTCGATTCGTCACCGCACCATCATCACAGCACAGCACAGGGTCAGCAAGCCCGCTCACGGCTAGGGACTGTTCACTTGTACCGGAAAGCGTGTGGGCACAACCACCTACCTATATGCTCACAACATGTTTGAGCAGGCCAAGGACATGATGGACAATGCCATCAGTCACAACGATCAACTCTCACAGATAGAGAGCCAACGAGCACCTGATCAGCCTTCACACAGGTGGCGCAATATTGTTATTGGTCTCGCTATTGCCGCCGTATTCATTGTTTTTCTTGCATCGCGCTAGCTACTCTTTGGTAAATCCCTTTTTCAGGGTTTCCATGGCACCGGTTAATTCACTGGGAATAACCCACACTTTATTGGCATCACCCTGAGCAATACCGGGAAGTGTTTCCAAGTACCGATGGGCCAGGGCCGCCGCGGTGGGATTCGCTTCATGAATAGCCGCATAAACCTTCTCTAGAGCTGTGGCTTCACCTTCAGAGCGAATTACTTCGGCACGGGCTTCTGCTTCTGCGCGCACAACCTCGGACTGCGCAAATCCTTCTGCTGTCAAAATGGCGCTCTGCTTCTCACCTTCAGCCAACAGAATCGCGCTTTGCTTCTGGCCTTCAGCGGTCAGAATTGCTGCGCGTCGCTCGCGCTCTGCCTTGAGTTGCTTCTCCATGGACTCCTGAACCGAGTGCGGCGGATCAATGGCCTTGAGCTCAACCCGATTGACCCTAATCCCCCAGCGCCCCGTGGCTTCATCCAATACCCCTCGCAACTGACCATTGATGGAGTCCCGGGAGGTCAGCGTTGCCTCAAGGTCCATGGAACCAATGACGTTGCGCAAAGTTGTCACTGTCAATTGCTCAATGCCGACAAGGAAACTAGAAATCTCGTAGGTGGCTGCCTTGGGGTCGGTCACTTGGAAGTACACCACAGTGTCAATCGACACAACGAGGTTGTCCTCAGTGATCACGGGCTGCGGCGGAAAAGAAGCTACCTGTTCGCGCATGTCAACTCGATCACGAATGCGGTCGATAAAAGGGACCAGAATTGTCAGACCGGGAGTGAGTGTCCTTTGATAGCGACCCAGCCGTTCAACAATCGCTGTGCTGGCTTGATTCACAATCACAATGGTGCGGGACAGCAGCAATAAAACGATCCCTAGTCCAACCACAATGCCAACAACGAGGCCGATTACGTCCATGGTGTCTCCTTCAGTTCACTAGTCCAGGGGGAAAACGAGAGCGGTTGCTCCGTCAATTCGAGATACAGAAACACGAGTACCGGACTGCACGGTCACATCGGTGAGATCGCCATCAAGTCGGGCACTCCAGACCTCGCCTTTGAGTCGAACTTGGCCGGACTGCGCGGTGATCTCTGTGACCGCGAGGGCCTCAGCTCCCGGCAGGGCATCGACACCAGTGCGCGATAGCGCTGGCGTACGGGCAACGTGGCGCAGGGCAAAGGGACGAACAAAAAGGATCCCCGCTAGGGACACGCCAGCGACTGTGGCTACCTGCACAGCGACGGGAGCCCCGAGCGCTGCCACGCCAACACCCGCCGCGGCACCAACACCCACTAAGGCGAAATACAACGTCCCGGTGAGTAACTCCACGCCCAGAGCTGCTGCGGCAATAATTCCCCACAACCACAGCATGTGCTCCACCTCCTGACGTGTTGGCATACTCACCCTAACCCGAATCCACCTCGCGGGCAGCATGGGACGCATGGGTTCTGAATGACGCGGATTAGTGTGACACCGTGCCACGCCCGCTGGAGCAGCTTGTTGATCCCACCTGGATTGACGCGCTGGACTCCCAACGTGAAAATCTGCGCCGGATTGGACAATTCCTCAGCGACGAGAATTCCGCCGGGCGCCCCTGGCTACCTGCAGGTGAACATATTTTGCGCGCATTTACCCAGCCCATGACGTCAGTGCGCGTTGTGATTATTGGTCAAGACCCGTACCCCACGCCCGGCCACGCCGTGGGTTTGTCCTTTTCGGTGGCACCGGGGATCGCCCCGCCGCGGAGTCTGGTCAATATTCATAAGGAATTGCACACGGACCTCGGATGCCCTCGACCCACAACGGGAGACTTAACCCCGTGGAGTGATCAAGGAGTGCTCCTCCTCAACCGAGTACTCACCGTCTCTGCCGGTGTATCTGGTAGCCACCGCCGACAGGGGTGGGAGGAATTTACTGAATGTGCGGTATCAGCATTGGCCCGAATGCAGCCGAATCCTCCCGTGTTCATTCTCTGGGGGAAAGACGCTCACCAAGTGAGCACACTTATTGGTGATTCACCGTGTATTCAGAGTGCACACCCGAGCCCCATGTCCGCGGACCGAGGATTCTTCGGGTCGCGTCCGTTTAGCCGGGCCAATGCAATTCTTGAACAGCGCGGTCAGCAACCCATTCAATGGTGCCTTGACTAGCGATCCTGTGGTTCAGGAACCAGCCCGCGGTTGCGCACATACCGATGCATGACGAAGTCAGCATAAAAGGACGCAAACGGAATAGTGCCGGCAAGCAGTAACGCGATTGTTTTAAGTATGGGGAATCGTAAGAGGAACGCTAAGTTGATAGCAGCAATGAGATAGGCGAAGTACAACCAACCGTGCGCAAGCCACAGCAGACTGTAGAGACCGGGCTTGCCCCCCTCCGCAGAATAATCCCAGAACAAATAACCCAGAGCGGCCCACACGGAAGCGACCGCTAACACGACACCGGTTACCCACGCCATGATGCGAAAAGCTAATAGCGCTGTGGGAATCTTGTTCACCTTACGACTCTATCTAGATCACAGTTCATGCGCGAATGGAGGCTGGGCACCGGCACGCTGACAGGTGATACCGGCAACGCGAATACCAAACTCAGCTGCACTGACTACTTTGTCCAGGTCTCCGAGGTCAACGCGAGTGAATGATTGATTGGCCCAGTGGGTTAAAAAACCTCCGCTAAATGAATCCCCTGCACCCACCGTGTCTACAACCGAAACTTTCGGTACGGGCAGCGTGCGAGAGTCACCGCCACAGAACACTGTGACCGACTGTGCACCATCAGTGAACAACACAACTGAGCCGGTGTCCCGGTGTAATTGGAAGGCAGCCTCCGCTGGGTCAACCGTGGGAAATAGGAAATCGAGGTCGTCACCACTCACCTTAATCACGTCAGCCCGGCGTATCGCCGTGTTCCACATATACCCAAATTGGGTATCCGCAGACATGATGGACGGACGCGCATTGGGATCGACCATCAGAATCTGCGACTCAGGGATACGGTCAATAATTGCTCGGACTGCCTCAATGAGGGGCTCCAACACCAACGCCAATGTGCCAATGTGGACAGCCAGAGCACGGGGATTGTATGCACTCAGCGCTAAGTCAACGGTGACAGAACTCGCGGCAGTTCCTTCAAAGAGGAATCGATACGTCGCTGCTCCCGTGTGATCAAGGGACGCCAGCGCCACGGTAGAAGGTTCAGGTAGCTCTGGCGCAATAGACAGAACAACTCCGTCAGAGACCATGTCACGGGCAATGCGCTGCCCAAATGAGTCAGCGGATATCCCGCCTAGGTACTCCACCGCTTGACCAAGTCGGGCAATAGTTCGCGCTGTATTGACGGGCGCACCGCCCACTTCCGCTCCAACGTGGCCATCTGTGTCGACAATAATGTCTATAAGGGCTTCGCCAATGACCTGAATCACAGGGTCACAATATCGGCAGTGGGTTGGGTGCTTTGGCGCGCTGATACGTATATCCACCGCACGTAGAGCGCAACAGCAAAGAGCGCAAAGATCCACCATTGGATCGCATAAAAGAAGTTCTGCAGCGGGAACGGCACATCAGCGGTGGACACCGTAGGTGGCACCGGCACGGGATCAGCGGCGGAACTCGGCACTTGTTGTTGGAGCACAATAAAACCGGCTGCAAGATCGCTGCCCCACACGGAAGACAACTGATTGGAATCAATGACCACGACTTGGTCAGCGGTAGCCGACGATCCTTCGTAGAAAATCTCATTTGGCTGCATGACTCCGGCAATATCAACAGTATTTTCCGGTGTTGTTACCGGGGAACCGGCCGCAACCCACCCACGCAAAACTGCAATCCGATCACCCGTGCTGCTGACAAACTCAGCCACTACCCATTCACCAACACGTGCGGACGGCTCCCCGTTTTCTAAACGTTGGGTAACACGAATTTGATTCTCCGCTGAAAATCGACCTGAGGCGAAAACAGTGCGACCGATATTCTCCGGCAGCAACTCTGGCGCCGCTACAAAACCCAACTCAACCGATTGCGCTGCCGCTGCACGTTCCGCACTCAAAATATTGTGGGTTCTGTCCCACTGCCATTTGCCGAGGAAAAAGAAAAGTACACATACCGCCAGTAGCGCAACCAAGGTAATGAGATGCACCGGTTTGCGTAACTGAGTGACTACCTCACTCCGTGGGATCATTTTCCTCTTCAAGCTCGGCAATGTCATTCAATTCCTGATTGACTCGGGCCTCGCTTTTCCCTTGAGGCAGATCTGGATCAATTTTTTTCATTTGCCGATTCATGTTGAGCCACAACAGGACCACTGCGATACCAACGAGCAACACGAATAGCCCTGCAATGGGGCCGGCTCCGTCAATAATGGTCTGCAGATCGGGTTCGCTGTCCATGTTATTCCTTTCGGATACCCGCAAACAGATCGTTTTCAGGCTGTGGAGTATCAACGTAGCTCAGAGCCAACTGAAAGTCCTCTGTTGGCCAGGCCTTAGTTTGGATTTCCAACGGAACGGCAAACCACCGCCCATCTGGTTCAATTTGCGTTGCATGTGCTTTGAGAGCTGCATCGCGTATGGGAAAAAATTCGGCCGCGTGGACTTTGGTGGTGATTCGATTCGCATCCTCGGGCTTATCCACCCAATTTTCCAGCCACTCGACATACGGTGAGTCCATTCCTTCGGCGAGTAATGCTTCATGAACAGCCACGATTCGATCCTTGTGGAACTGTTGGTTGTAATACACCTTGCTCACCTGGAACGCAGGTCCATATTCGGGGAATAGCGCAGGATCTGCTGCCTGCTCAACCGCTGCCATGGTGACCACATGCGTCTGAATGTGGTCCGGGTGCGGATACCCACCGTTTTCGTCGTATGTCGTGACAACCTGCGGACGGAACTCCCGAATGAGTTGTACCAAGGGTGGAACGCTCTCACTGAGTGGTTTCAGCGCGAAGGAATCCTCAGGCAACGGTTCACCCTCGGTGAATCCCGAGTCAACAAAACCTAACCACTCGTGTCGAACGCCCAGAATCTCCGCGGCATTAGCCATTTCCCACTGACGAACCTGCAAAATCCCGTGCTGGTCGACTAATGCCTGCGCGGCCGCATTCAGAACATCGCCCCGCTCACCACCGGTACAGGTGACCACCATCACCTCAATCCCCTCCTGTACATACTTTGCCGTGACTGCGGCGCCCTTACTTGATTCGTCGTCCGGGTGCGCATGGACGGCCATCAGGCGTAGTGGCTGGTCAGATTGATCAACAGGAGCTGCGGTGAAGTTGTTAGTGGAGTCAAGCACGGGCAAAGTCTCTCACCTCACTAGTCTGCAACCATGCCGAGTCCCTTCCGCAAGGACCAACTATCCCCTGCCATGCAGGAACGGTATGGACTTGACCGGGGGCATGCCGCACGCAATAGCGTGATTGCACTCATTATTGCTGCTTTCGTCGGAATCCTGATTTTTGTCACGTACTCGTTGTCCCAGCAGTCCATTCAATTTCGCCTGCTGTCCTGGAGCGATCTGAGCGCCGAGCGCGTCGACGTCACTTTTGAGTTGCGTAAGCCAGCAGATGTCGCTGCACTCTGCATTGTTCGAGCACAGGATCGAAACCGAATAGACGTGGGTTACGCCGAAGTCGTTATTCCAGCAGGAGACGAGTACAACCAGGTGACGTACTCATTACGAACACTGGCGCCGGCATACACGGCCGAATTACTCACGTGTGTACCTAACGGAGACCCCATCCGAGTTCCCGGACCGCAATTCCCTGCTGGCGTTGCACCGCCCGTTCAACCATGGTCGGAATGACCGTTTCGTATTAGAGTCATCTCCATGACTGACGTTACGTGGCTTACCCAAGAGGCTCATGACCGTTTGAGTGCCGAACTCGCCGACCGCGAGGGGCCGAAGCGCGTTGAAATCACTAAACGGATTGAAGCGGCCCGCGAGGAAGGTGACCTCAAGGAAAATGGGGGCTACCACGCCGCTCGTGAGGAACAAGGCAAGAATGAAGCGCGAGTGCGTCAACTTAAACAACTTTTAGAAAGCGCTCAGATTGGTGTTCCCGAATCCGCGGCGGATGAGGTATCCCACGGGAAAGTAATCACTGTTCGACTTGTCAATTTCGACGAAGAAGAAACCTTTCTTCTCGGTAGTCGCGAGGAAGCTGCGCATGCCTCCATTGATGTGTACTCGCCGACTTCGCCATTAGGCGCAGCCGTCCTAGGTAAAAAGGTCGGTGACTCAACCAGCTACACCTTGGCCAACGGCAAGGAAATGCAGGTTGAGATCCTCAAGGTCACCGACTACTAGCGCGACGGTATTTGCGTACCGCTAACGGCGCAAAAATGCCAATCACCACAAGGCACGTTAAGACCGTGTACAAAATGGGATTGTCCAAAGACCAGTAGCCCGTCTCAGCGCCCGGTGGGTACCCGGTGGGGTTGCCAAAAAGTTCACGCGTGGCCAGGACGAGGGAAGAAATCGGGTTGTAGGCCGCAAAAACTTTGAGGAATGCGGGCAATCCATCCAGCGGCACAAATGCGTTGGACAGGAACGTGAGCGGGAACAGCCAAATTAAACCGGCCGTATTCGCGGTCTCCGTATTGGGAACCGACAGACCAATGAATGCTCCAACCCATGTGACCGTGTATGCAAACAGCAACAAGAGTAGGTACGCGTACAGCGCATTGAGTAGACCGTCGTTGATTCGCCAACCGACAATGTATCCAGTCACACTGAGTACCGCGAGAACAAGGATTTGGCGCAGTGCGTTAGCCAGAGTGTTACCAATCAGTGCCGCTGATTGGGACATGGGCAGTGCGCGATACCGATCGATGATCCCCTTTTGCATTGCTTCGGCCAAGCCCACCGTGCTCGCTGCCGCGGCAAAAGCAACCGTCTGGCCAAAGATTCCAGGCATTAAGTACTGCCGATACAGGCTTGCATCCGCAGCGGTGCCTGGTTCAGCACCCGGAATAGGAATGGCTCCACCGAAAACATAGGCAAAGAGCAACACGAAAATAACGGGCTGAATCAACTGGAAGAACAGAGCTTCAGGGATGCGGAATGACGCCAGAATCGTGGAGCGAGCAATCACCACGGAGTCGTGAAAAGTCCACCCGAGCAACGGCCGTTTCATGGCCTCGGGAGTCGGTGAGGTCAACTGCGGAAGTGTTGTGTTGGTCATCTGCGTCCCCTTCTCCCGCGACCGGTGGCCGGAGCAGGTGATTCATCTTCAGCACCGTGCCCGGTGAGAGCCAAGAAAACGTCGTCCAAGGTTGGCCGACGCAATGAAATGTCCGCAATCTCAATCTGGGCTGTGTCCATAGCGCGAACAGCCTCAACAAGCACGCGGGATCCGCCGCTGACCGGCCCGGAAACAGTGGACTCGTGGACCAATGATTCTCCGCCGAAAACAGGTGTGAGCACTTGTTGCGCTTGATCCACTAGTTCTGGCCGGGTAACAGTGACTTCAAGTCGGTCACCACCGATCTGATCCTTGAGCACCTCCGCCGTACCGTGGGCGATCACGCGACCGTGGTCAATCACCACAATGTCGTTGGCTAATTTATCGGCTTCTTCCAAGTACTGAGTGGTGAGCAAAACAGTTGTTCCCTCAGCAACCAGGCTTTCAATGACACCCCAGAGCCCTAGACGTGATCGCGGGTCAAGGCCCGTGGTTGGTTCATCGAGAAAAAGAATGCTGGGCTTGGCAATCAAACTGGATGCGAGGTCAAGGCGGCGGCGCATACCACCGGAATACGTTTTCGCCGGACGGTCGGCCGCGTCAACTAGATCAAACCAGGTGAGTAACTCCTCGGATCGATCCTTCACGTATTGCGGAGTCAGGTGATACAGATCCCCGAACATTTTGAGGTTCTCACGCCCGGTCAAGAACTCGTCCACCGCGGCGTACTGACCGGTCAGGCCAATGCTGTGCCGAACCTGGTCGGCTTGTTTGACAACATCAAATCCGTTAACAAATGCCACGCCTTCTGTCGCCTTCAACAGGGTGGACAAAATCCGCACTGTGGTGGTTTTCCCTGAACCATTAGGACCGAGCAGCCCAACTACCTGTCCTCTCGGAACTACTAAATCAAGACCATCAAGTGCCGTGACGTCGCCAAATGTTTTAACCAAACCTTCAGCGCGAACTGCATAATCGTTCGACATGCGGGCAGCCTAGCGTTAGAGCTCGGTTACTTCGAATCCCTGTTCGCGTATAGCCGCCAGCACTGCATCCGCATGCTCACGGCCACGAGTCTCTACTTGGAGATCAATTTCCACCTCATGAACTCCGAGTGTTGGATCGATTCGGTTGTGGTCCACTTCAACAACATTGGCTGACATTTCTTGAACTATTCGCAGCAAGGAAGCCAAACTCCCCGGCGCGTCAGGGACCTGTACCTGCATGGTCAGGTAGCGGCCACCCGCGGTCATACCGTGACGAATGATTCGCAATAACAGGAGGGAGTCAACGTTCCCGCCGGAAAGAACCACAGCCACGGGCGGGGTGAAATGGGTCGGATCGGCCATCACTGCAGCGGTGGCTGCGGCACCTGCCGGTTCCACCACCATTTTCGCTCGCTCGAGCACGGAGAGCGCGGCATAGGACAATTCGTCCTCACTCACCGTAATAATTTCGTCGACATTCTCCGAAATGATCGCGAATGGAATATCACCAGGACGGCCCACGGCAATGCCGTCAGCCATGGTGGACATTTTTTCTAATGCAATGGGCTTCCCAGCCGCAAGTGACGCCGGGTAGGCGGCAGC